>NZ_JBWKFL010000025.1:109332-142526 GCF_056434305.1 Streptomyces sp. NPDC044061
GCAGGGCACCCTCACCCGTGTACTTCTCGACAACCTGGGGCCTGTCGGGGCCCCCTCTGTGGTGGGGAAGCAGACCCTCCGTCGGGCCCCGGCTGGCCGGGGTGCCCCCGGCCACCCAGTACGTCTCGGGGTGCATGCCCCACACGAGGACCCGGTCGGCGGACGCCGTGCGGTGGGCGAGGGCGGCCGCGAGGCGCTGGGCGTGGGCGAGTTCGGGGCGCGGTGCGAGCAGCCCCCAGGTCAGGAACAGGGCGCAGCAGCAGACCGAGGTGAGGACCGCGGCCGTCAGCCGCTCCCGGGGAAGGACCCGCAGCGCGGCCGTGGCCAGCAGAGCCGCGGGCGGGGTGAGTTGCAGGTAGTAGTGGCCGAAGAAGTGGAAGCCGAGGGCGACGGCGGCCGCCGAGGAGGCGAGCCACAACCACAGGTCGGCGGCCACCGCGCCGGCGGTGCGCACGGCCCGCAGCACCGGCGGGAGCAGTCCCGCGCAGGCCACGGCGAACAGCGCCGTGTTGGCCAGGCACCGGCCGAGGACATGGAGTTCGGAGCCGGTGAAGGAGGCGTAGGCGGCGGAGCCCGTGACCGTCCAGAACAGGAACCCGGCGGGGTCCGTGGCCAGGGCCGCGCACCCGACCGGCACGGCGAACCCGGCCGCGAGCCGCATCGCGCCCGCGCGCGGGGTGCCGGCCCGGTGCAGCAGCCACGCCACCGGCAGCAGCACCGCCCCTCCGGTCTGCTTGGTGAGGAAGGCACAGGCGACGGCCACCCCGGCCGCGCCCCAGCGGCCGCGGTCCGCGCACCACAGGGCGGCCACCGTGCACGGCAGTATGAACACCTCGAAGGTGGCGGCCTGCGCGTCCTCCGGGTTGAGCCCGACCGACACCAGCAGGTACAGCACGCCGGCGGTACGGCCCGCTGTGTCGCCCCAGCGACGCCGGGCCAGGGAGGCCAGCAGCACGGCCGTCAGCGCCTGCGCGAGGACCGCGAGCACCCGGACCGGGGCGAGGGAACCGGAGCCGCAGACCGCGAAGGCGGCCTCGTAGAGCCAGGGCACCAGGGGCGGCTTGCGGTCAACGACCGTCTCGTACAGGTGCCCGCCCTGGGCGAGGAGGCGCGCCTGTACGGCGAGATAGCCCTCGTCGGGGTTCCACACCGGCCGGACGAAGGACGGCACCCTGGTGACGCAGGCCAGAACCGTGAGGGCGGGGATCAGCCGCGCCCAGTACGTCGTCCGGGTGATCACGGTGCGTGCGGGTGCGAGCGGGACGGCGACCATGGTCGGCACGCTATCCGGCCCCGCATTCCCAGGTGAAGCAGGACATACGGGGCCGGGGGAACTATCGGCGGGTCACCGGGCCTTTCCGGGTGGCGGTCCCGGAACCTCCCCCGCCGGGGCCTGCTCGGACAGGGCGAGTCGGCTGTGCGTGCGGCCGTAGAGGAAGTAGACCACGAAGCCGATCACCATCCAGAGGGCGAACCGGATCCAGGTCTCGGCCGGAAGGTTGACCATCAGCCACAGTGAGGCGCACACCGACAGGACCGGCAGGACCGGCACCCAGGGGGTGCGGAACGCCCGGTGCAGGTCGGGGCGGGTCTTGCGCAGGATGATGACACTGATCGCGACGATGACGAACGCGAACAGCGTGCCGATGTTCACCAGTTCGCCGAGGGTCTGGAGGCTGGTGAAGCCCGCCACGATCGCGATGATCACACCGAGCAGGATGGTCGGCCGGTACGGCGTCCTGAACCGCGGGTGGGTGTGCGAGAAGAACCGCGGCAGCAGCCCGTCGCGGCTCATCGCGAAGAACACCCGGGTCTGGCCGAGCAGCAGGATCATGCAGACGGTGATCAGGCCGATCGTGGCGCCGAAGCTGATCACACCCGCGTACCAGGGGTGCCCCGTGGCCTTGAAGGCCTCCGCGAGCGGTGCCTGCACGGACAGCTGCGTGTACTTCTGCATTCCGGTGACCACGATCGAGACCGCCACGTACAGCACCGTGCAGATGAACAGCGAGCCGATGATGCCGCGCGGCATGTCGCGCTGCGGGTTGCGGGTCTCCTCGGCGGCGGTGGCGACCACGTCGAAGCCGATGAAGGCGAAGAACACGATCGAGGCGCCGGTGAAGATGCCCATCACGCCGAAGCTGGACGGGGCCCATCCGAACATCAGCTGGATCAGCGGGGCCTTGAGGCTCCCGCCGGCGGCCTCGGGCTGGGACGGCGGGATGTACGGCTTGTAGTTGGCCGTGTTGACGATGAAGGCGCCGGCGATGATCACGATGAACACGACGACCAGCTTGATCGCCACGACCACCTGGGTGACCCGCGCGGACAGCTTCATGCCGACGACGAGCACGGCGGTCAGCGCCAGGACCAGCAGGGCGGCGAACAGGTCGAAGCCGAAGCCGGACGCGCCGTCCCGTCCGCCCAGCACGTCGGGAACCTGCCAGCCGATGTTGTTGACCAGGAACGAGCGGAAGTAGCCGGACCAGCCGACGGCGACCACCGCCGTGCCCAGCGCGAACTCGAGGACCAGGTCCCAGCCGATGATCCAGGCCGGCAGCTCGCCGATCGAGGCGTACGAGAACGTGTACGCGGACCCCGCCACCGGCACGGTGGAGGCGAACTCCGCGTAGCAGAGCGCGGCGAGGGCGCAGGCGACACCCGCGGCGACGAAGGAAAGGGAGATCGCGGGGCCCGCGGTCGTCTTCGCGACCGAACCGGTGTACACGAAGATGCCGGTGCCGATGATGACACCGACGCCGAAGACGGTCAGGTCCAGGGCGGAGAGGGATCTCTTGAGCGCGTGCTCGGGTTCCTCCGTGTCGAGGATGGACTGCTCGACCTTCTTCGTTCTCAAGAGGGTGCTGCTCACGGGCCTACCTCCCACACGCTCGTCGTCCTCGACATGATCGAGAGGGCTGGGGATGCGTATGCCCCGGCACAGGCAGGTTCACGCAGACGGGCCGGTTCCGCCACCGCAAACAGGGGCGGAACCGGCCCGTCGGGCCGTGTTTCGGCTAGTCGCGCGCGGGCTCCACGGAGTCGACCGCCTCGGCCGTACGGTCGAACCGGCCGTCCAGCTTGGAGACCAGACCGGTGACCTGGCGGGCGATGTCGGGCGCGGTCAGCCCGATCTCGGACATGACCTCGGCGCGCGAGGCGTGGTCGAGGAAGCGCGGCGGGATGCCGAAGTCGCGCAGCGGCACGTCCACGCCCGCGTCCCTGAGGGCCTGGGCGATAGCGGAGCCGACACCGCCGACGCGGCTGTTGTCCTCGACGGTGACGACGACCCGGTGCCGCTCGGCGAGCGGGGCCATCGCCTCGTCCACGGGCTTGACCCAGCGCGGGTCGACGACGGTGGTGGAGATGCCCTGCTTGTCGAGCAGGCCGGCGACCTCCAGGCACATCGGGGCGAGCGCACCCACGGACACCAGCAGCACGTCCGGCCGGTCGGTGCCCGGCTCGCGCAGCACGTCCATGCCGCCGACGCGGCCCACGGCCGGTACGGCGGGGCCGACGGCGCCCTTGGAGAAGCGCACCACGGTCGGCGCGTCCTCGACGGCGACGGCCTCGCGCAGCTGTGCCCGCACCTGGTCGGCGTCACGCGGGGCGGCGAGCCGCAGCCCGGGCACGACCTGCAGGATCGACATGTCCCACATGCCGTTGTGGGAGGCGCCGTCGGTGCCGGTGACGCCGGCCCGGTCCAGCACGAAGGTCACCCCGCACCTGTGCAGGGCCACGTCCATCAGGACTTGGTCGAAGGCGCGGTTGAGGAAGGTGGCGTAGACGGCGAAGACGGGGTGCACACCGGCGTGCGCGAGGCCCGCGGCGGAGACGGCACCGTGCTGCTCGGCGATGCCGACGTCGTACACCCGCTCCGGGAACCGTTTGGCGAACCGGTCCAGGCCGACCGGCTGGAGCATGGCCGCGGTGATGGCGACGACGTCCTCGCGCTCCTCACCGAGCCGGACCATCTCCTCGCCGAACACGGAGGTCCAGTCGGCGCCCGAGGAGGCGATCGGCAGGCCGGTGTCCGGGTGGATCTTGCCGACGGCGTGGAAGCGGTCGGCCTCGTCCTGGAGGGCGGGCTGGTAGCCGCGGCCCTTCTCGGTCAGGCAGTGCACGATGACCGGCCCGCCGAACCGCTTGGCCCGGGACAGCGCCGACTCCAGCGCCTCGATGTCGTGCCCGTCGATCGGGCCGACGTACTTCAGGCCCAGGTCCTCGAACATGCCCTGCGGGGCGATGAAGTCCTTCAGCCCCTTCTTGGCGCCGTGCAGGGTCTCGTACAGCGGCTTTCCGACGACCGGGGTGCGGTCGAGGATGTCCTTCGTCCGGGCGAGGAAGCGCTCGTAGCCGTCGGTCGTGCGCAGGGTCGCCAGGTGGTTGGCGAGGCCGCCGATGGTCGGCGCGTAGGAGCGCTCGTTGTCGTTGACGACGATGACGAGCGGGCGGTCCTTGGCCTCGGCGATGTTGTTCAGCGCCTCCCAGGCCATGCCGCCGGTCAGCGCCCCGTCACCGATGACCGCGACGACATGGCTGTCCCGCTTCTTCAGCTCGTTCGCCTTGGCGATGCCGTCGGCCCAGCCGAGGACCGTGGAGGCGTGGCTGTTCTCGATGACGTCGTGCTCGGACTCGGCCTGCGAGGGGTAGCCCGACAGGCCGCCCTTCATCTTCAGCCGGGAGAAGTCCTGCCGGCCGGTGAGCAGCTTGTGCACGTAGGACTGGTGCCCCGTGTCCCACAGGACCTTGTCCTTCGGGGACTCGAAGACGCGGTGCAGGGCGATGGTGAGCTCGACCACACCCAGGTTGGGGCCGAGGTGGCCGCCAGTCTTGGAAACGGCGTCGACGAGGAAGGTCCGGATCTCCTCTGCCAGCTGGTCCAGCTCCTCCAGGCTGAGCCGGTCCAGATCGCGCGGTCCCCTGATGCGGGTCAGCAGCGGCACCCGTGCCTCCTTGCAGTAGAGCTGATCGAGCTGTTGCCGGGCTTGTCGAGTCTAATGTTCCGTGTTTGCGGGACACGACAGTGCCCGGCGCCTTCGCAGGCACCGGGCAACTGTCACTGCCTCAGGAGCGCTATGCGCGCCCTGCGGTCTTCTGCGTCTTCCGGGTGATCGAGTCGATGACCACGGTGGTCAGCAGAACCGCGGCGGTGATCATGTACTTCACCGGCTCCGCGATGGACTCCAGCTGCAGACCGTACTGGATGGACACGATCACCAGCACGCCGAGCAGCGCGTTCCAGGTACGGCCACGACCGCCGAACAGCGACGTACCACCGATGACGGCGGCGGCGATCGCGTTCATCAGCAGGTCACCGGTGCCCGCGCTCTGGTTGGCGGAGGCGATCTTCGAGGCCAGGAACAGACCGCCGATCGCCGCGAACCCGCCCGAGATGGCGAACACGGAGATCCGCACCGCGGTGACGTTGATGCCCGCACGGCGGGAGGCCTCCACGCTGCCACCGAGCGCGAAGATCTTACGGCCGTACGAGGTGCGCCGCAGCACGAAGTCGGTGGCGACCAGGAAGGCGAGGAAGATCACCGTGGCCAGCGGCAGGCCCTTGTACTGGTTGTACAGGTAGGCCGCGGCGAAGGAGACCACGGCCAGCAGAGCCGTGCGCAGGACCGTGTCGCTGAGCGGCCGGGACGGGACGCCCGCGGCCTCCCGGCGCCGGTTGCCGAGGAAGGAGGAGACGAAGAACACGGCGACCACGACGACCGCGAGCCCGTAGGCGGCGGCCACGTCCGTGAAGGTGTACGTGGTCAGCTTGCCGATCAGACCGTCGCTGTCGAGGTTGATCGTGCCGTCCTCGCCGAGCACCTTCAGCATGAAGCCCAGCCAGAACAGCAGGCCCGCCAGGGTCACGGCGAAGGCGGGAGCGCCGAGCACCGCGAAGAAGAAGCCGTGCAGGGAGCCGATGGCGGCACCGACGGCGATGGCGACGAGCACGGCCAGCCACTCGGGCCAGCCCTGGTTCACCGTCAGTACGGCGGCGAGGGCGCTGGCCGCGCCGCTGACCGAGCCGACCGACAGGTCGATCTCGCCGAGCAGCAGCACGAAGACGATGCCCACGGAGATCATGCCCGTGCCGACCATCGTGACCGTGATGTTGCTGATGTTCTGCGCCGAGAGGAACTCGGAGTTCAGCACCTGGAAGATGACGCAGATGATCGCGAGGCCCACGACGACCGGGATGGAACCCAGCTCGCCGGCCTTGATCTTGCGCTTGAACTCGGTCCAGTAGCCGAGCAGGCCCTGCTCGCGCACCAGCAGACGCGGGTCGACCGCGGTGACCGCGGCGGCCGCGGCCTCGGGGTTCACGACGGGCGCGTCGGGAGTCTCGTCCACGTTCGCGGAGGTCTTGTCGATGCTCACTTGGAAACCTCCCCGTTCGTGCGCGCCGCACGGCGGGTCACGGCGTTGTCGGTGGCGCCGGTGATGGCGGAGATGATGTCCTCCTGTGAGGTCGACTTGACCTCGAAGACGCCGTTGTTGCGGCCGAGGCGCAGGACGGCGACCTTGTCGGCCACCGCCTTCACGTCCGCCATGTTGTGGCTGATGAGGATGACGGCGTGACCGCGCTCACGCAGGCGCTCCACCAGGTCGAGGACCTGGGCGGTCTGCTCGACACCGAGGGCCGCGGTGGGCTCGTCGAGGATGACCAGCTGCGGGTCGCCGAGCATGGAGCGGGCGATGGCCACGGTCTGGCGCTGACCGCCGGAGAGCGAGGCGATCGGGATGCGCACGCTCGGGATGCGGATCGAGAGCGTGGTGAGCAGCTCGCGGGAGCGGCGCTCCATCTCGACCTCGTCCAGGACGCCCCACTTCCTCAGCTCACGGCCGAGGAACAGGTTGCCGACGACGTCGATGTTGTCGCACAGCGCGAGGTCCTGGTAGACCGTCGCGATGCCCAGGGCCTGGGCATCGTGCGGGCGGCTGATGGAGACGGCCTTGCCGTCCCACTCGATGACGCCCTCGTCGATGGGGTGCACGCCGGCGATCGTCTTGACCAGCGTGGACTTTCCGGCACCGTTGTCGCCCACCAGGGCGACCACCTCACCGGCGTGGACCTCAAGCTCTACGTCGGTGAGCGCCTGAACGGCACCGAACCGCTTGGAGACCCCGCGCAACGCCAGCACGGGCGTAGCGGACACGTGAACCATCTCCTTCGCCGCCTGACCCGGCGGGAGGTTGTGCAGAAGTATGGGGGAGTTTCCGTCCGGCGCCCCGCGCCGAGCTTGCGGGGCTGTCTGATTGCGCGGGGCACCGGAGGAGCCTTTGGGCAGTTCGTCCAGTCCCGTAGGGGCATTCAAGGACGAATGCCCGTACTTGGGAAGGGACTTGCTGCTTACTTGATACCGAGCTTGTCGCAGGCGGACTTGTACTTGCCCGTGCAGATGTCGGCGGCCGTGTAGACGCCGTCCTTGATGACGGTGTCGTTGATGTTGTCCTTGGTCAGCGCGGTGACCGGGACCAGGACCGACGGGACGTCCTTGGCGGAGCCGGAGGAGACCTTGTCCTTGGCGACGGAGCTCAGGCTCTCGCCCTTGGCGAGCGCGACGGCCATCTCGGCGGCGGCGTCGGCCTCGGGGGCGTACGGCTTGTAGACGCTCATGTACTGCTCACCGGCGACGATGCGCTGCACACCGGCCAGCTCGGCGTCCTGGCCGGTGACCGGGACGCTCAGGCCCGCGGCCTTGAGGGCGGTGATGATACCGCCGGCCATGCCGTCGTTGGCGGAGTAGACACCCGCGATCTTGCCCTTGCCGACCGCGGAGATCGCCGACTCCATCTCGGAGTTGGCGTTGTCCGGCGACCACTCCTTGGTGTCGTACTCCTTGGCGACGGTGACCTTGCCGTCGAGGACGGAGTGCGCGCCCTTCTTGAACTGGGCGGCGTTCGGGTCGGTGACCGAGCCGTTGATCATGACGATCTTGGAGGACTTGGTGGCCTTGCCGCCCAGCGCCTTCAGCAGGGCCTCGCCCTGGGTCTTGCCGACCTCCTCGTTGTCGAACGAGGTGTAGGCGCTGATCGGGCCCTCGGCGAGGCGGTCGTAGGCGACGACCTTGATGCCGGCGTCCACGGCCTTCTGGACGGAGTTCTGGATGGCCTTGGCGTCCACCGCGTCCAGGATCAGGACGTCCACCTTGTTGGTGATCATGGTGTCGACCTGCTGAGCCTGCAGGTTCGCGTCCTGACGGGCGTTGTTGTACTGGAAGTCCGCCTTGCCGTTCGTCAGCTCCTTGATCTTCTTCTCGATCAGCGGCTTGTCGAACTTCTCGTAGCGGGCGGTCTTGTTCTCCGGAAGCAGGAGACCGACCTTGATGTTGTCGCCCTTCTTGGCGGATGCCGAGGAAGAGCTGTCGGTGCCCTTGGACTCCTTGGCGCTGCCACAGGCGGCCAAGGAAACGGCCATGGCACCAGCGGCAACGGCAACGGCGGCACGACGCATACGCGTGTTCACTCTGTAAACCTCCCTGACGAGGCCGCGTCGTTGCGGCCGAGGTGGCTGGAAGTCAACTCGGCCACACGTGCGACGTCAAGAAGTAAATCCTTAACGAGATGGCAACGGTGCCATCCGTTCTCTAAGTGAAGGCAGGGGTGGCCGCAGACAAGGCGCCGGCGACAGAACCGTCCAAGAGGGTCGAATCGCCCATCTCGCTGAGCGCGAGAGCGAGCGCTCCGAGCACCTCCGCACGGCCCCCAAGTGCCCCTGGGAGAACGGACAGTTGGCGCGCCGCACTGGGAATGGCGTAGCGGCCGACGGACTCCCTGATGGGCCCGAGAACGAGCTCTCCGGCCTCGGCGAGATCACCACCGAGGACCACCCGGCTCGGGTTCAGAAGGTTGCAGAGATTGGCCACTCCACTGCCGATGTGGCGGCCGACGTCGGCGATCACCCGACGACAGCCCGGGTCTCCGTCCCTGGCCAGCCGTACGACACCTTCCATCGTCAGGTCGGTGCCGTGGCTGGACTGGAGCAGCGGGAGCACATAGCGCGCCGCCGTGAAGGTCTCCAGGCAGCCACGGTTCCCGCAACGGCAGACCGGGCCGGATTCATCGAGTGTAATATGTCCGATTTCACCAGCCGTGCCACCCGGGCCGCGGTAGATCTTGCCATTGATCACCAGACCCGCGCCGACACCGCTGGCGACCTTGATGTAGGCAAGATCACGGACGCCCTTGCCGCTGCCCCAGACCAGCTCGCCGAGGGCGCCCAGGTTGGCGTCGTTGTCCACGTGCACGGGCACACCGAGGCGCTCCCGCAGCTCCTCGGCGGGCTTGGTGCCGCCCCAGCCCGGCAGGATCGAGGTGGACCCCAGGGTCCCCGACTCCACGTCGATCGGACCGGGCACACCGAGACCGACGCCCGCCACCTTGGACCGGTCGACGCCCGTTGCTGCGATCAGGCGATCGACCAGCTCTTCCGCCCGGTCGAAGCCCTGCGTGGAGGAGGCGTCGACGTCCAGCGGCTCGGACTCCTCGGCCAGCACCTGGTGCGCGAGGTTCCCGATCGCGACGCGTAGGTGGGTGTGCCCGAAGTCGACACCGATCACGATGCCGGCGTCCCCGCTGAGCGAGACGCTGCGGGCCCGCCGGCCGCCCGCGGACGTGGGCGTGACCTCCACGGTCCCGCCGTCCTTCAGCTCCCGCACGATGTTGGAGACCGTGGCGGCGGACAGGCCGGTCGTCCGCGCGATCTCCGCCTGCGTGAGCGACCCGGCCAGCCGCACTGCTCGTACGACTCGTTCCAGGTTGGCTCGGTGCAGCGACGACTGCGACCCCGGAGTCTCCATCGACCCATCCACTCCCGCCATCGGCCGGGCGGCCCCTGTGCCGCCCGTGGCCCAGGTCACATCTGCGGAACCGGGCCACTTACAAGTTATGAACTCCAAGCTCGGCTGTACGGGTTACCGCCGTCAAGTCCTTGACGGAAATCGCTGTCACTTCACACGTTCCGCCCAGGACACCCCGAGGACACGTCCCCGCCACTCCCGAGCAGGGAAGAAGGAGGTTCCGAGGGGGTTCCGAGGGGGTTCTGGGAGGGATCCACGGGTTGTGATGCCGGGGTCGGAACGAACGCCGCCGTTTCGTTCAGTCGCGGAATCCGGGAAGCGGAGCGGGAAGCGGGTGAGGAAGGAGGGAAGAGAGGGGCTGGAGTGATGTCCGTGCGAATCGCGGTTGCGAACGGGGCGGGAAAAGGGAGGGCGGAGTCGAGGGGCTCCAGGGGCGCCTGGGTGGGTGGAGCGGGCCGGCGACAGGGAGGTCGTGGTGCGACGGGGGCTCGGGGGCAAGGGCACCGTGCGGGACTCGCAGCCCGAGGCCCAGGGGGCAAAGGCACCATGCGGGACTCGCAGCCCGAGACAGGGGGCACCGTGCGGACCTCGCAGCCCGGGGCTCACGGAGGGTGAAGGACGCATGCAGCCCCCGCAAGCCCGGACAAGGGCCACGCACGCCGGACGAGGCCGCAGCCCGGGACGGGGCGGTGCGACGGACACGCCGGGGCACGGCACCGCCGGGGCCGACGGGCGCGGCTGAAGGCGTGTGGGTACGGCATCTCCGCACACGGGACGCGCAGAGCGCCGTGCGGAGGGCCGCCAGCCCGGATGCGCGGGGTGCTGAGGACCTCCACGCGGGGCACCCGAGGACCGACCGCCCCACCTCCACACAGGGCCCCTGGGACCGGCCGCTCGACCTCCGTGTGGAGCACCCGGACCCGGCCGCCCGACCTCCGTGTGGAGCACCCAGGCCCGGCCGCCCGACCTCCATGCGCGCAACCCCGGAACCGTCGGCCCGCCCCCCATACGCACCGCCCAGACCCGACCCCCCGACCCCCATACGCAGCACCCACGCCCGGCCCCCCGACCCCCATCCAGGCAACCCCAGAACCATCGGCCCGCCCCCATACGCACCGCCCAGCCCCGGCCGCCCGACCCCCATACGCAGCACCCAGAACCGTAGGCCGACCCCCATACGCAGCACCCACGCCCGGCCCCCCGGACCCCATCCAGGCAACCCCAGAACCATCGGCCCGCCCCCCCATGGGGGCGACAGGGACCGTCAGCCCGACCTCCGGACAGGGCAGCCCCGGGAGCCCGGGGCGGCCTCACAGAGCAGCCTCCGAGGACGACCCCCGGCCCAGGCCCAGGCCCAGGCCCGCGGTAGGCGGACGCGGGGCAGAATGGGGGCGTGCTGCCATCCCGACTCGTGTGGTGTGATCCGCGGCCCATTCCCCGGTTCGATCCGCAGGACCCCGTGACCGTGATCGTCAGCGATCCCGGCTTTCACGAGCCGGGCGATGACGACGACTGCTCGGCCTTCTGGTACGTCTGCCGGACGCACGACCGCGACTACCGGCGCGGGGCCTGCGGGCAGGGGCGGCATCTCGTCGCCCTGCACTGCCAGGAGCACGGGCTCGAGAACATGTGGCCGCAGCCCCTGATGCTCATGTTCCCGGCGGGGTTCACTCCCCCGCTGACCGAGGAACAGCTGGCATGGGTGCGGGCCGAGGAGGACGCCTGCTGAAGGCGGGCCCGGGGTGTCCGCGCCCGCCGCCCGGCTACTTCAGCGCCCCCGCGGTGAGCCCCGCCACCACCTGACGCTGGAAGACGATGTACGCCGCCAGGACCGGCAGCATCGCCATCACCAGGCCCGCGAAGAGGCCGGACCAGTCGCCCTTGTAGCCCTGGCTGACCGCCAGCTGGACCAGGCCCTGGGTGAGGACGCGCTTGTCGGGGTCGGTGTTGAGGACCGTGGGGAGCATGTACTGGTTCCACTGGCCCAGGAAGTTGAAGATGCCCACGCTGATCAGGCCCGGCTTGGCCATCGGCAGCATGATCTGGAAGAACGTACGGGTGTGCGACGCGCCGTCGACGAAGGCCGCTTCGGCCACCGATGTGGGCAGCGTGCGAAAGAAGGCCGTGAGGAAGAAGACCGTGAACGGCAGTGAGTACGCGATGTAGACCAGGATCAGGCCGTGGATCGTGTTCAGCAGGCCCATGTTGTTCACGACGTAGAACAGCGGGACCAGCGCCAGCATGATCGGAAAACTCATGCCGCCGATGAACAGGAAGTAGATGAAGCGGTTGCCGGGGAAGTCGAAGCGCGCCAGGACGTAGGCCGCCATGGAGCCGAGGACCAGGGTGCCGATGAGCGACCCGCCCACCACCAGGATGGTGTTCAGGAAGTAGTCGCTCATGTTGGCGTCGGTCCACGCCCGCGACCAGTTGTCGAAGTGCAGCTTGTCCGGCAGGGACCAGGGCGAGCCGAAGATGGAGCTGTCGTCCTTGAAGGACGTCATCACCGCCCACACCAGCGGCATGACCACCATGATCGCCCAGAGGATCAGGATGCCGTGGGAGAAGACGTTGAGGACGCCGCCTTCCTTCTTCTGCCCGGACGGCCGCTCGGCCGGCGCCGTGTCGATCTTGGAGACGGTCGCGCCGGACTCGGCCGGCAGCGGAGCGGGGGTCTCGGTCGTCTTCATCGCTTCAGTACTCCAGCCGCTCGCGACGGCCCAGCCGCATCACGATCGCCGCGAAGGCGAGGGTGACGACGAGCAGGGCGACTCCGATGGTGGTGGCGTAGGCGGCCTGACCGTCCCGGAACGCCTTCTGGTACACGTACAGGACCATGACGGTGGTCGAGTAGTCGGGACCGCCCGGCCCGGTCGTCATGATCTGTACGACCGCGAACGACTCGGCGCCGAGCGCGAGGATGCCCATGTAGACCCAGCCGGACTGCACGGTGTCCCACAGCAGCGGCAGGGTGATGCGGAAGAACGTGGTGAAGCGGCTCGCGCCGTCCAGCAGGGCCGCCTCGTACAGCTCGGCCGGGATCGACGCCATGCCGGCGGAGAACAGGACCACGAAGAAGCCGACCGTGGACCACACGAGCACCGCCATCACGCACCACAGCGCGAGGCTCGGATCGCCCAGCCACAGCGGCTGGACGCCGTCCAGGCCGATCCCGCGCAGAAGTGAGTTGATCGCACCGCTGTCCGGGTTGTACGCGAAGGCGAACAGCAGCGACACGATCGCGATGGACAGGACCTGCGGGAAGAAATAGACGATCTTGTAGAAGGAGGAGCCCCGCACTCCGGAGACCACGGGGCCGCCCCTTCTCCGCCGTCCGCCCACATTGATCATGAAGGCGAAGAACAGCGCCAGACTGATCGTCACCAGCGGGAGCACCAGGGCGAACAGCAGACTGTGCTGCAACGACTTCCAGAAGATGTCGTCGTCGAACATCCTCTTGTAGTTGTCGAAGCCGACCATCTTGAATTCGGGGCTCAGGCCGGTCCAGTCCGTGAACGAGTAGTAGATCGACTGGATGAACGGCCACACCACGAAGAGCGCGTACAGTCCCAGGGGCAGTGCCAGAAACCCCACAATGAACCGGTACTTGCCGTGCTGCATCGCCACTCCGGTGCTGTAGAGGTGCTGGTTACTGGTGCTTGTAGTGCTTGATGGACGTGTCCTTCGCGGCCTCGTCGGCGAAGCCCTGGATCTTCTTGATGGCCTCGGCCGGGGTGAGCCGGCCGGCCATCATCTCGCCGAGACCGGCCACACCGATCTTCTCCTTCTGCAGCTGCACGTACCAGTCCTGGAGACGCGGATTCACCACGTTGGATCCGGCCTTGTCCAGCGCCGCCACGCCCGACTTCAGACCCGGGGTGAGGGTGATGCCGGTGGTGCCGCCGTTGTACGCGGTCAGCGACTTCACCTTGGCGGTGAAGTTCCTCGAGGACGCCTCGGAGAGCATGATGCGCAGCTGCTCCATGCCGCCCTCGGCGTTCGCCGCCTTGGCCGGGACGACGAAGGGCTCACCGCCGGAGGCCCAGATGGTGCCGAACGGCAGCTTGTCGGAGCTGTCGATGCCGGTGGGCGCGGAGACGGCGAGGTTGAAGTCGGCGGGGATGACGTTGGCCGACTCGTTCTCCACCCAGGAGCCGTTCGGGATGAACAGCGCCTTGCCCTTGGCCCAGGCGGTCTGCGACTGGATGTGGTCCAGGCCCGGGGTGCCCCTGAGGATGTAGCCCTTCTTGTAGAGCTCGTAGTAGGCCTCGAAACACGCCTTGACCGCCGGGTGCTTCCAGGCGTTCGGCTCCAGGTTGTCGATGGCGTCCAGCACCTCGCGGCCGCCGACCTTGCCGATCATCGGGTACAGCGAGAAGGGGACGTAGTACGGGTACTTGCCCGCGTACGTCCAGCCCGCCATGCCCTTCTTCTTGGCCTTCTCGCAGACCTTGAGCATCTCGTCCCAGGTCTCCGGGTACTTCTCGTCGAGGGAGTCCAGGGCCTTCTGCGAGTACCAGACGCCGTAGACGGTGTAGGCGTAGTACAGGATCCAGACCGGCTTGCCGTCGAACTGGCCCATCTCCACGATGCCGGGGCGCAGCGTGTCGCGGACCTTCTTGCCGGGGTCGTCGTACGACGGCGCGTCCAGCAGCGGGGTGAGGTCCGCCAGCTGGTTCTTGCCGACCAGGACGCCCATGTCCATCTGTTCGGCGCCGGAGTTGTCGATGAGGTCCGGCGGGTTGCCCTGGTTGAAGCGGGGCTGCAGGGTGGACTGGATCTTCTGGGTGGCGGCGAACTTCACCGTGGCCTTGGGGAAGTCCTTCTGGTAGATCTTCACGGCGTCCTGGGCGTACTCCTTGCCGAAGCCGCCGTCGAAGAGGACGAACTCCATCTTGGCGCTCTCGTTGACGCCGAGCGGGTTCTTCGCGGTCTTCTTGCCCGTCTTCGCCTTGTCCTGTCCGTCGCCGCCGCTGCTCGCGCAGGCGGACAGCAGCCCCATTCCGGGGGCC
This sequence comes from Streptomyces sp. NPDC044061, assembly GCF_056434305.1. Taxonomy (NCBI): domain Bacteria; kingdom Bacillati; phylum Actinomycetota; class Actinomycetes; order Kitasatosporales; family Streptomycetaceae; genus Streptomyces; species Streptomyces sp. NPDC044061. Next base: position 124,145 of record NZ_JBWKFL010000025.1, read on the forward strand.
GCGACCAGGCCGAGCGCGGCCGAACGCTTGATCAGATCGCGGCGGCCGACGCCTTCGCCACCGTGGTGCGCAGTGGATCCCATGCTCAAGTCCTCGCCTTCTCCAGGACTCAGGCGGTGAACCGGATCCTCCCGGCACCGCGGTCGGGTAGTGCAGGGTCATGCGGGGGAAACGCCGACAGGTATAGTCCACTTCCCGCCAGCGGAGCAAGATCGAATGCAAGGTTGGCCATGGGTCTTTTCCGAGTTGAGACCTCTTGGAAATATGAGGTCCCTGTGAGCGCTCCGCGAGAAAAATTCCCGACATAGGCCCCTGAATGCCACACCCAACACCCTTGACATCATGGGCCACTTGACGCCCTACTGGTTCCTGCGCCCCGAAGTTGACAACGTTGTCCACAGCCGGCGCAGGGAGGGAATCCGTACATGCAGCGGAGAGCTCGGCACAGATACGGTACGGCGGTCGTTCTCACGGCCGCCTTTGTCATGGCCGTCGGGGCACAGGGCGCCGCGGTCGCCCTGCCCGGGCAGGGACCGGCGCCCGACCGGGAGTTCGCGTCCTCGTTCGAGGCGGGTGATCCCGCGCCCGACTGGCTGAACACCGTCGACACGGGACCGGACGGCACCAAGCGCGCGTCGGGCGTGGACGGTGGGTACAGCACGGGCATTCCGGGCAATGTCACCGATCATGTGACCGAGGTCCGGGCCAGCGGCGAGAACTCCGGCGCCGGCGAGGTGAAGGAGAACCTCGCCGACGGCGAGCCCGGCACCAAGTGGCTGACGTTCCAGCCCACCGGCTGGGTCGAGTTCGACCTGGACAAGCCCATCAAGCTGGTGACGTACGCGCTCACCTCGGCCAACGACTACGACGAGCGCGACCCCGAGGACTGGACGCTCCAGGGCTCCACGGACGGCAAGGACTGGAAGACGATCGACACCCGCTCGGGCGAGTCCTTCCCGGAGCGGTTCCAGACGAAGGCGTACGACCTCGCCGACCCGGCCGAGTACCAGCACTTCCGGCTGGACGTGACGAAGAACCACGGCGCCTCGGACATCCTGCAGCTCGCCGATGTGCAGTTCTCCACCGGCGGCGGAGGCGGCCCGGTGCCGCAGGACATGCTGTCGCTGGTCGACAAGGGCCCGAACGGTTCGCCGACGGCCAAGGCGCGGGCCGGTTTCACCGGAAAGCGGGCGCTGCGCTACGCCGGGCGGCACACGGCGGCCGGGCGGGCGTACTCGTCCAACAGGGTCTTCGACGTGAACGTGAAGGTCGGCACCGACACGCAGCTGTCGTACCGCATCTTCCCGTCGATGGCCGACGGCGACCGCGACTACGACGCCACCGACGTCTCCGTGGACCTGGCCTTCACCGACGGCACCTACCTGAGCGACCTCGGCGCGCTCGACCAGCACGGCTTCCCGCTGTCGCCGCGCGGGCAGGGCGAGGCGAAGGTGCTGTACGTCAACCAGTGGAACGACGTGGCCTCGCGGATCGGTTCGGTGGCGGCCGGCAAGACGGTCGACCGGATACTCGTGGCGTACGACTCCCCGGACGGGCCGGCCAAGTTCCGGGGCTGGATAGACGACGTCTCGCTCCGGCGGGCGGCCCCCGAGAAGCCGAAGGCGCACCTGTCGGACTACGCGCTCACGACCCGCGGCACCAACTCCAGCGGCAGCTTCTCACGCGGCAACAACTTCCCGGCGACGGCACTCCCGCACGGGTTCAACTTCTGGACGCCGGTGACGAACGCGTCCTCGCTGAGCTGGCTGTACGAGTACGCACGTGCGAACAACGACGACAACCTGCCCACGATCCAGGCGTTCAGCGCGAGCCACGAGCCCAGCCCCTGGATGGGTGACCGGCAGACCTTCCAGCTCATGCCCTCCGCCGCGTCCGGCACCCCGGACACCGGGCGTGAGGCACGGCAACTGGCCTTCCGGCACGAGAACGAGACCGCGCGGCCGTACTACTACGGCGTCCGGTTCGAGAACGGCCTGAAGGCCGAGATAGCACCGACCGACCACGCGGCGGCGCTGCGCTTCACCTACCCGGGCGACGACGCGAGCGTCCTGTTCGACAACGTCACCGAGCAGGCGGGCCTGACCCTGGACAAGGAGCACGGCGTCGTCACCGGCTACTCCGACGTGAAGTCCGGTCTGTCGACGGGCGCCACCCGTCTGTTCGTGTACGGCGAGTTCGACAAGCCGGTGAAGGACGGCGGGTCGAGCGGTGTGAAGGGCTATCTGCGCTTCGACGCGGGCGCCGACCGCACGGTCACGCTGCGCCTGGCCACCTCCCTGATCAGCGTCGACCAGGCGAAGGACAACCTGGGCCAGGAGATCCCGGGCGGCACCTCCTTCGACACGGTGCGGAAGCAGGCCCAGCACACCTGGGACAAGCTGCTCGGCAAGGTCGAGGTGGAGGGCGCGACCCCGGACCAGCTGACCACGCTGTACTCCAACATGTACCGGCTGTACCTGTACCCGAACTCCGGTTTCGAGGAGGTCGGAGGCAAGTACCGGTACGCCTCGCCCTTCTCCCCCATGCCGGGTCCGGACACCCCGACGCACACCGGCGCGAAGATCGTCGACGGCAAGGTGTACGTCAACAACGGCTTCTGGGACACCTACCGCACCACGTGGCCGGCTTACTCCTTCCTGACCCCGTCCCAGGCGGGCGAGATGGTCGACGGGTTCGTGCAGCAGTACAAGGACGGCGGCTGGACCTCCCGTTGGTCCTCCCCCGGGTACGCGGACCTGATGACCGGCACCTCCTCGGACGTTGCGTTCGCCGACGCGTACGTCAAGGGCGTGGGCTTCGACGCGAAGGCGGCGTACGACGCGGCGGTCAAGAACGCCACCGTCGTCCCGCCGTCCTCGGGCGTGGGCCGCAAGGGCATGAGCACCTCGCCGTTCCTCGGCTACACCAGCACCGACACCCACGAGGGCCTGTCGTGGGCGATGGAGGGCTACGTCAACGACTACGGCATCGCCAGGATGGGCGAGGCGCTGTACAGGAAGACGGGCGAGAAGCGCTACAAGGAGGAGTCGCAGTACTTCCTCAACCGCGCCCAGGACTACGTGAACCTCTTCGACTCCAAGGCGGGCTTCTTCCAGGGTCGTGACGCGAAGGGCGACTGGCGCCTGGACTCCTCGAAGTACGACCCGCGCGTGTGGGGCTACGACTACACGGAGACCAACGGCTGGGGCTACGCCTTCACCGCCCCGCAGGACAGCCGGGGCCTGGCCAACCTGTACGGCGGCAGGCAGGGACTCGCGGAGAAGCTCGACGAGTACTTCGCCACCCCGGAGACGGCCTCGCCGGACTACGTCGGTTCGTACGGCGGTGTCATCCACGAGATGACCGAGGCCCGGGACGTCCGGATGGGCATGTACGGCCACTCCAACCAGGTCGCGCACCACGTGATCTACATGTACGACGCGGCCGGCGAGCCCTGGAAGGCTCAGGCCGATGTCCGCGAGGCGCTGTCCCGCCTCTACACGGGCAGCGAGATCGGGCAGGGCTACCACGGCGACGAGGACAACGGCGAGCAGTCGGCCTGGTACCTCTTCTCCTCGCTCGGCTTCTACCCGCTGGTCATGGGCAGCGGCGCGTACGCCATCGGCTCCCCGCTGTTCAAGAAGGCGACCGTGCACCTGGAGAACGGCCGGGACCTGGTGATCAAGGCTCCGCGCAACAGCGCGAAGAACCTGTACGTGCAGGGTGTCAAGGTCAACGGCCGTCCCTGGACGTCCACTTCGCTCCCCCACTCGCTGCTGGCCAAGGGCGGGGTGCTGGAGTTCTTCATGGGGTCCAAACCCTCCACCTGGGGCAGCGGCAGGAACGCGGCCCCGGTCTCCATCACCCAGGACGACAAGGTGCCGACGCCCCGCGCGGACGTGCTGAAGGGTGACGGCGCCCTGTTCGACAACACCTCGGGGACGAGCGCCACGGTCACCTCGGTGGACCTTCCGGTCGGCGCGGCCACCCGGGCCGTCCAGTACACGCTGACCTCGTCGGCGGACCACACGAAGGCGCCGGCCGGCTGGACCCTGCAGGGCTCCACGGACGGCACCGCGTGGAAGACGCTGGACCACCGCTCCGGTGAAACGTTCACGTGGGACCGCCAGACCCGGGCGTTCACCATCGCCGCACCGGGCTCGTACACGAAGTACCGACTGGTGCTCGACGGCGAGTCGGCGCTGGCGGAGGTGGAACTGCTGGCCTGACCCTCCGGGCACGGGGAAGGGGCGGGTCCCTCGCGGGCCCGCCCCTTCGTCATGGCGCGATCAGCCGGTGGCCACGGTGAACACGTGCAGATCGGTGTTCTCCGGGAGCCGGACGCTCCTGATGCTCCTGCCCTCCGGCGCGCTGAACGGCTCGGTGGCGAAGACGTAGGTCGCCACCGGGTCCTTGTCGGCGCCCGCGACGTTGCGGTACGCGGTCCTGGCCACGACCTCGTTGCCGTACTGGACGGTGCCGCCTCCGCCGCCGACGGTCCAGTCCGTGAAGGAGAGGTCCACGGTGTCGGTCGTGCCGTCGGTGTAGGTGACGGTCGCCTTGGTCTGCTGGTTGCCGTTGACCGCGCTGCCGATGAAGGACAACCGGGTGGCGGGCGCGGGGAGTTCGACGGTCTGGCCGGCGGCCGAGGCGTTGTCGGGGCGGCCGGCGGGCGAGTTCGGCCAGGTGAAGGCGAGGCCGTCGACCGTGCCCCGGCCGCCCGGGGTCAGGCCCGCCGCGGCGAGGGCCTGGCGGGAGTAGCTCCAGCCGCCGCCGTCGTAGTCGGCCTCGTCGTGCTCGCCCTCGTCGTCGGAGATTCCCGTGTTGTCGTAGGCGGCGAGCAGGGTGCCCGGGGCGGCCACGGTCAGCGAGACCGGCTGCTCGTAGGAGGTGTCGCCCGAGGTCACCGTGACCCGCACGGCGTAGAAGCCCTGGGTGGCGTCCGCGGCCGCGGTGAGCGTGATCTCCTGGGAGCCGTCGGTGACCGTGCCCGCGGCGGGCGTGGCCGTGACACCGGCCGGGGTCTCCACCCGGAAGCGCACCTCGGGTCCGGTGCCGCCGCTCAGCGCCAGCGCACGGATCACGGTCTTCGTGCTGTCACCTGGTGCGACCGTGGCGGCGGTGGGCCCGACGCCGATCTGGTACGGCTGCTCACCCTCCCGGAAGGACGGCGGCGGCGAGGCCGAGCCCCAGGTGCGGTTCGGGGTGGTGGCCAGGGTGTAGTCGAGGCGGCCGCCGTCGCGCACGAAGGAGGCGGGCAGCCACGGCCGGTCGCTGCCGCGGCCGTCGACCTTCAGGGACTGCACGTACGGCGCGTCGGCCGCCGCTCCGCTCGCGTGGACGGAGATGTCGTTGCCGTGCGGCCGGTGGATCTCGATCCGCTCGAACAGCGGTGAGGCCAGGACGAGTTCGGCACGCGAGGGCACCTGCGGGTACATACCGAGCGCGGAGAAGACGTACCAGGACGACATCGCGCCGAGGTCGTCGTTGCCCGGGATGCCGCCCGGCTCGGTCGACCACAGCCGCCGCATGGCCGCGCGGACGGTCTCCTGCGCCTTGTAGGGGGCACCGGCGTAGTCGTACAGGTAGGGCACGTTGATCGACGGCTCGTTGTCCATCTCGGACTTGGTGCCGCCGTTGCCGGTGAAGGCCCAGCCGCCGTCGGCGGTGTGGAAGAAGTCGTCCAGCCGGGCGAGTGCCTTGTCCCGGCCGCCCAGCGCGGCGAAGAGCCCGGCGGGGTCGTGCTGGACCATCCAGGTGTACTGGGCGGCCGTGCCCTCGACGAACCCGTTGCCGGTGCCGGGGGTGAAGCCGGTGACCCAGCTGCCGTCGGCCTTGCGGTTGGCGATGTAGCCGCCGCTCCCGTCGGCCGCGATGTCGAAGTTGTTCTGCCACCACTGGGACCGGCGGGCGAAGGCCGCCGCCGTGTCCTTCTTCCCGGCCGCCGCGGCAAGCTGGGCGAGGGAGAAGTCGGCGGTGGACATCTCCAGGGTCTCGGCGGCGCCGCCCCAGGCGTTGGAGACGCTGGGCATGTAGTGCAGCTTGAGGTACTTGTCGAGGGAGGGGCGCTGGCCCACCGACAGCACCGGCTTGCCGGCCGCCGACAGGTCCTGCTGGGTGGGTACGGTCGCCGCCTGGACCAGCGAGTCCAGGGCGCCCTTCAGATCGAAGCCGGTGCCGCCGAAGGCGCGGATGCCGGCCAGTGCCGTGGGCGAGGGGTCGCCGTTCATGACGTGGGTGCCGCTCGCGCCGTGCAGCCAGCGGTCCCAGACGCCGCCGTTCTGCCGGGCGAGCTCGTACAGCGACTGCGCGACGTCGGAACCCGTGCGCGGGTCGAGCAGGGTCAGCAGCTGCACCTGGTCGCGGTAGACGTCCCAGCCGGAGAAGGTGCCGTACTGGGCCCGGTGGCCGCGGCCCACTCGGTGCACCTTGCCGTCGCCGCCCCGGTAGCGGCCGTCGGCGTCGCTGATCACGTTGGGGTGCAGCAGGGCGTGGTAGAGGGCGGTGTAGAAGGTGGTGCGGTCGGCGTCCGTGCCGCCGCCGACCCGGATGGCGGCCAGCCGGTCGCGCCAGGCGCGGCGGGCCGCGGTCCGCACCGCCTCGAAGGAGCGGTCCGGCGGGTTCTCCGCCCTGAGGTTGGCCTCGGCGGCCTGCCGGCTCACATAGGAGATGCCGACCTTGACGTTCACCGGACCGGTGCCGGGCGCGAACTCGACGTACCCGCCGGCGCCCTTGCCCGCGACGGGCCGGCCGCCGTGCGAGAAGCCGCCCGTGCCGCCGGACGCCTCCCGGGATCCCGGGCTCAGCCTGTCGTCCTGCCAGGTGCCGGTGGCCGTGAAGGCGCGGTCGAAGCGGGCGGTGAAGTAGAGGGTGTAGTAGGAGCGCTGCCCCTCCGGGTCGAGGTAGCCGCAGAAGTCCCCGGAGGTGACCGAGCCGGAGACGGTACGGGTCGCGGGGTCGATGGTGATCGCCGAGTCCTCCGAGCCGACCTCGGAGTTGGCGGTGCGCACGAGCAGTGAGGCGGGCTTGTCCGCCGGGTAGGTGAAGCGGGCCGAGCCGGTGCGGGCGGTCGCGGTGAGGTCGGCGGTGACGCCGGAGGCCAGACCCACCTTGTAGTGGCCGGGCTCGGCGGTCTCGTCACCGTGACCGAAGCCGGAGGCGTAGACGGCGTCCTTGGTGTCGCTCGCCGGGGAGGAGGTGACCTCGCCCGCGTACGGGAAGAACGGGATGTCGCCGCTGCCGCCCGCACAGCCCGTACCGGACATGTGGGTCAGGCTGAAGCCGCGGATGCGCGTGGCGTCGTACTGGTAGCCGCCCGGCGCGGCGGTACGGGTGGCGTCGCCTCTGGTGTTCTCGGGGCTCCAGGAGAGCATGCCGAAGGGCACGACGGCGCCCGGGAAGACGTTGCCGCCGTTCTTGGTTCCGATCAGCGGATCCACGTACGGGGTCGGATCCTTGACGAGGCCGGGGGGACCCGCGGTCGCCGCGAGGGCCGGGGTGGCGCCGGTCGCGAGCAGCGCGGCCAGCAGCAGGGACATGGGACGGAAACGCATGACGCGGCCCTTCCTCCTAACGGACGGGTCGCGCACCACAGGTCGCACAAGCCGCAGGGACAGTAACGTGCGCCACCCGTAGCACGGAAGACCGCGTACGCCTCGGCGACCACACCCGCAGATCACCCGGTCGAGCTACCTCAAGTGGCTTGACATCGTTGTCGGTTGAGGCGGTAAAGTCATGTACAGACCATAGACAACGTTGTCGCGTGCCACACGGCCGAGATTCTCCGAAGAGCCTCGACCCACAAGCCAGCACCACCCGGGCAGGGACGTCACCCCCCTCACCTGCCCGGCTCGCGGACCCGGTGAGCACGGCCACCGGGTCCGCCCAGAGCGGTTCTCAACGGCCCGACGAGGGACGGATGGTGAGAATTTTGGGAGCGCTCCCACGCCATTTTGGGCCGGAATGTGATGTCCATCGCTTGGAACAGCCATAGTCACCGGCAAACGCCAGTGTTAGAAATGTCGCATGTCGGACCGAATCGGCCGATTCAGGAAAACGTCGTGGCGCTCGTTCGTCGGCAAGAGCCCGCGCAGCGTCGCCGGGCAGGTTTTCATCCTGCAGGTGGCCCTGGTCGTGGTGCTCGTCGTCTGCGCCGTCTTCGCCCTTGTCCTGCAGTCGGAACGTGACACAAGCACGGAGGCCAAGCGCCGGTCCATAGCCGTCGCGCAGACCTTCGCGCACTCGCCGGGCGTCGTGCAGGCGCTGGACTCGCCCAGCCCGTCGAAAGTGCTCCAACCGCTCACCGAGGCGGGTCGCAAGACCGCGGGCGTCGACTTCATCGTGGTCATGGACACCAAGGGCATCCGCTACACCCACCCCATTCCGAGCAAGATCGGAAAGCGGTTCGTGGGCACGATCGGACCGTCGCTGGCCGGCAAGGTCTACACCGAGAGCGTCCACGGCCCGCTGGGCCACGAGGTTCAGGCGACCGTCCCCATCTACGACTCCCACGGGAAGGTGACGGCCCTCGTCTCCGCCGGGCTGAAGGTCAAGAACGTCACCAACGAGGTGGACCGGCAGCTGCCGATCATCCTGGGCGCGGGTGCGGCGGCGTTCGTGGTGTCGACCGGCGGAACGGCACTGGTGGGCAGGCGGCTGCGGCGGCAGACCCACAGCCTGGCCCCGGCCGAGATGTCCCGCATGTACGAGCACCACGACACGGTGCTGCACTCCGTGCGGGAGGGCGTGCTCATCGTCCAGGACGACGGGCGGCTGCTGCTGGCCAACGACGAGGCCCGGCGGCTGCTGGAACTGCCCCCCGAGGCCGAGGGACGCAATGTGCGCGAGCTGTCGGGCCTGGACCCCGAGATGACCGAGCTGCTCGTCACCGGCCGCGAGGCCACCGACGAGGTGCACTTCGCCGGAGGACGCCTGCTGGCGGTCAACCAGCGGCCCACGGACGGCGCCGGAGGCCCCCGGGGAACCGTGGTGACGCTCCGCGACTCTACGGAGCTTCAGGCCGTGTCCGGCCGGGCGGAGGTCACCCGTGAGCGGCTGGAGCTGCTGTACGACGCGGGACTGGGCATCGGCACCAGCCTCGACGTGGTCCGCACCGCCGACGAGCTGGCGCAGCTCGCCGTCCCGCGCTTCGCCGACTTCGTCACCGTGGACGTGGCCGACCCCGTGCTGCACGGCGAGGAACCGGGCCCCACGGCGACGGACATGCGGCGCGTGGCCGTGGGCGGCATCCGGGACGACCATCCGCTGTACGAGAAGGGCCGGCTGATCGACTTCCTGCCCTCCACCCCGCAGGCGCGCGGCTACGACGCCGGCCGCTCCCAGCTGGTGAGCGACCTGTCGACCGCGCAGGACTGGCAGGTGCAGGACCCGGAGCGGGCCCGGCAGATCGTGGACTTCGGCATCCACTCGCTGATCACCGCCCCCATCCAGGCCCGCGGTGTCGTGCTGGGCATGGTCAACTTCTGGCGCTCCAAACGTGAGGCCTTCGACGAGGAGGAGCTGTCACTGGCGGAGGAGCTGGTGGCCCGGGTGGCGGTCAGCATCGACAACGCCCGCCGGTACACCCGCGAGCACGCGCTGGCGGTCACCCTCCAGCGCAGCCTGCTGCCGCGGGCGCTGCCCGAGCAGAGCGCCCTCGACGTGGGCTACCGCTACCTGCCCGCCCAGTCGGGGGTCAGCGGGGACTGGTTCGACGTGATCCCGCTGCCGGGCGGCCGGGTGGCGCTGGCCGTCGGCGACGTGGTCGGGCACGGCCTGCACGCCGCCGCGACGATGGGACGGCTGCGGACCGCGGTGCACAACTTCTCCACCCTCGACCTGCCGCCCGACGAGCTGCTCAGTCATCTGGACGACCTGGTCGGCCGCATCGACCAGAACGAGGCCTGTCCGGAGACGGCCGGCGAGATCGTGGGCGCCACCTGTCTGTACGCGATCTACGACCCGGTGACGCGCCGCTGCGTGATGGCCCGTGCGGGGCATCTGGCACCGGCGCTGGTCCACCCCGACGGCACCGCCACCTTCGCCGACGTACCGGCCGGGCCGCCGCTGGGCCTGGGCGGCATGCCGTTCCGGACGGCCGAGCTGGAGATCCCCGAGGGCAGCCAGCTCGTCCTGTACACCGACGGGCTCATAGAGGACCGTACGCGGGACCTGGACGTCGGCATGGAGCTGCTGCGCCGGGCACTGGCGGGTCACCCCGACCGGGAGCCCGAGGAGAGCTGTCAGGCGGTGCTGGAGGAGCTGCTGCCCGAGCGACCCAAGGACGACGTGGCCCTGCTGATCGCGCGCACCCGGGCGCTGCCGCCGGAGAACGTCGCCGACTGGGACGTGCCGCGCGACCCGGCCGCCGTGTCGGGAATGCGCGGCGCGGTGTCCGACAAGCTCGAGGAGTGGGGCCTGGCCGAGCTGGGCTTCGGCATGGAGCTCGTGCTGAGCGAGCTGATCACCAACGCCATCCGCTACGCCTCCGATCCGATCCATGTGCGGCTGATCCGGGACCGCACCCTGATCTGCGAGGTGGCCGACGGCAGCAGCACCTCCCCGCATCTGCGGTACGCCGCGACGACCGACGAGGGCGGACGTGGTCTGTTCCTGGTCTCGCAGATGACCGAGCGCTGGGGCACCAGGTACACGCCTCAGGGCAAGGTGATCTGGGCCGAGGTGGCGCTCCCCGCGGTCCCGGAGGTCCCGGAGATCCCGGAGCTCGCCGACATCCCGGACATCCCCCTGGAGTGAGCCGCTTCGGCCGCGGGGAGTTCGACCGTGAACTCGGTCCGGCCCGGCGCACCGTCCACGCGGACGCCGCCGCCATGCGCCGCCGTGATCCCCGCGACGACCGCGAGCCCGAGGCCGGAACCGCCCCGCGCGCCGGGGGCCCGGGAGCGTGAGGTGTCGGCGCGGGTGAAGCGTTCGAAGACGGCCGGAAGCAGCTCGGGCGGGATTCCGGGGCCGTCGTCGCGGACGCGGATCACGTGGTGGGCGGCGGTGGACTCCACGGTGGTGGTGACGGTCGTACCGGCCGGGGTGTGCATCGTCGCGTTGGCCAGCAGGCCGGCCACCACCCGGCGCAGCCCGGCCTCGTCCCCGGTGACCACGGCGGCGGGCAGGTCCGGGCGGAGTTCGAGCCGCCACACGTGGTCGGCGCCGTCGGCCCGGGCGTCCCACACCGCCTCGGCGACCACGGCCACGAGGTCCACCTCGGCGCTCGGCGGCGGGCGCCCTTCGTCGAGGCGGGCGAGCAGCAGCAGGTCCTCGACCAGGGCCGTCATGCGTGCCGACTCGGCGAGGACCCGGCGCCAGGCGGGGTCCGGGGCGGTGCGGTTCATCAGCTCGGCGTACCCGGCGACGGAGGTGAGCGGGGTGCGCAGTTCGTGCCCGGCGTCGGCGACGAAGCGGCGCATGCGCTCCTCGGCGCGCCGGCGTTCGGCGAGCGAGGCCTCGACGTGGTCGATCATCCGGTTGAGCGCCGCGCCGACCTGGCCGGCCTCGCTGCCGGGGTCGGTGTCGCGTTCGGGCACCCGGGGCAGCGCGCCCACCCGGCCGTGCCCGAGGGGCACCCGGGAGACCTCACCCGCGGTGGCGGCGACCCGGCCGAGCGGGCGCAGCTGCCGCCGGATGACGACAGCGCAGCCACCGCCGGCGGCCGCGAGTCCGGCGGCCCCGACGACCGCCTCGATCTCGACCAGCCGGCCGAGGGTGGCCCGGACGTCGTCCATGGGCAGGCCGGTGAGGACGCGGATGCCGCTCGCGTCCAGGGCGGTGACCCGGTAGGTACCGAGTCCGGGCACCGTGCGGGTGCGCGCGGTGCCGTCGGCCGGGAGGCCGGTGAGGGCGGTGCGCTGGACGGGGGTGAGGGTGCGCGGGGCCGCGCCCTGGGTGACGACCGCGGCGGAGACGACGCGTCCGCCGGCGTCGAGCCGGGCGGCGAGCAGCCCGGACGGGTGGCCGCCCGCGCCGAGGAAGGTCAGGTCGGCTGGGAGTCCGGGGTGGAGCGCGGCCCCGCCCACGCTGTGTTCGGCGGCTTCACCGACGCGGTCGTCCAGGGCGCTCATCAGATAGGCGCGCTGGGCGAGGACGGTGACGAGCGCGAGCGCCCCGCACACCACGACGAGGGTGGTGGCGACGAGGACCAGCAGGCGTGTGCGCAGCGAGCGGATCCGCGGGCGGCGGCTCATCCGCGGGACCCAGGAGTGCCAGACATGTAGCGATTGTGTTCCGGTCTCCTGGGGGAGCCCTGTGTTCCGCCTGAGTGTGCGGGATGACCGGGGGCGGACACGGCGGAGGGCCGCACCCCGTCACCGGGGATGCGGCCCTCGACTGCCGTGCCGTACCGCTTACTTGCGGATCAGGTTGCGCAGCACGTACTGCATGATGCCGCCGTTGCGGTAGTAGTCGGCCTCACCGGGGGTGTCGATGCGGACGACCGCGTCGAACTCCACACCGGTGTCGGTGCTGACCTTGACCGTGCGCGGGGTGGTGCCGTCGTTCAGCTCGGTGACGCCGGAGAACGAGAAGGTCTCCTCACCGGTCAGGCCGAGGGAGGCGGCGGACTGGCCCTCCGGGAACTGGAGCGGCAGCACGCCCATGCCGATGAGGTTCGAGCGGTGGATGCGCTCGTAGGACTCGGCGATGACGGCCTTGACGCCGAGGAGCGCGGTGCCCTTGGCCGCCCAGTCGCGGGACGAGCCGGAGCCGTACTCCTTGCCGGCCAGGACGACCAGCGGGATGCCGGCGGCCTGGTAGTTCTGCGAGGCGTCGTAGATGAACGACACCGGCGCGTCCGCCTGGGTGAAGTCGCGGGTGTAGCCGCCCTCGGTGCCCGGCGCGATCTGGTTGCGCAGGCGGATGTTGGCGAACGTGCCGCGGATCATGACCTCGTGGTTGCCTCGGCGGGAGCCGTAGGAGTTGAAGTCACGACGCTCCACACCGTGCTCGGTGAGGTACTTGCCCGCCGGGGTGTCGGCCTTGATGGCACCGGCCGGGGAGATGTGGTCGGTGGTGACCGAGTCGCCGAGCTTGGCGAGCACGCGGGCGCCGGCGATGTCCTCGACCGGGGCCGGCTCCATGCCCATGCCCTCGAAGTACGGGGGCTTGCGGACGTAGGTGGACTCGGCGTCCCACTCGAAGGTGTTGCCGGTCGGGACCGGGAGGGACTGCCACTGGGCGTCGCCGGCGAAGACGTCGCTGTAGGACTTGGAGAACATGTCCTCGCCGATGGCACCGGCGACGACTTCGTTCACCTCGGCCTCGGAGGGCCAGATGTCCTTCAGGAAGACGGGGTTGCCGTCCTGGTCGGTGCCGAGCGCCTCACGGGTGATGTCCACCTTCATGGAGCCCGCGATGGCGTACGCGACGACCAGCGGCGGGGACGCCAGGTAGTTCATCTTGACGTCGGGGTTGATGCGGCCCTCGAAGTTCCGGTTGCCGGAGAGGACCGAGGTGACCGCGAGGTCGTGGTCGTTGACGGCCTTGGAGACCTCCTCCGGCAGCGGGCCGGAGTTGCCGATGCAGGTGGTGCAGCCGTAACCGACGAGGTTGAAGCCCAGCTTGTCCAGGTACGGGGTGAGGCCGGCCCGCTCGAAGTAGTCGGTGACGACCTTCGAGCCCGGGGCGAGGGTGGACTTGACCCACGGCTTGCGGGTGAGGCCCTTCTCGACCGCCTTCTTGGCGACCAGGGCGGCGCCGATCATGACGTACGGGTTGGAGGTGTTGGTGCAGGAGGTGATGGCCGCGACCGTCACAGCACCGTGGTCCAGCTCGTAGGTCGTGCCGTCGGGGGCCGTGACCTGGACCGGGTTGGAGGGGGCGCCGTTCGGGTGGACGGCCGGGGCGTCGGAGGCCGGGAAGGACTCCACGCCCGCCTCGTCCACGACATCGACGTAGTTGCGGACGTCGAGCTTGAACTGCTCGGCGGCGTCGGCGAGGACGATGCGGTCCTGCGGGCGCTTCGGGCCGGCGATGGACGGGACGACCGTGGACAGGTCCAGCTCGAGCTTCTCGGAGAAGTCCGGCTCGGCCTGCGGGTCCAGCCAGAGGCCCTGCTGCTTGGCGTAGGCCTCGACGAGCGCGACCTGCTGCTCGGAGCGGCCGGTCAGGCGCAGGTAGTTCAGGGTCTCGTCGTCGATCGGGAAGATCGCGGCGGTGGAGCCGAACTCCGGCGACATGTTGCCGATGGTGGCGCGGTTGGCGAGGCTCGTCGCGGCCACGCCCTCGCCGTAGAACTCGACGAACTTGCCGACCACACCGTGCTTGCGGAGCATCTCGGTGATGGTGAGCACGAGGTCGGTGGCGGTGGTGCCGGCGGGCAGCTCGCCGGTCAGCTTGAAGCCGACGACGCGCGGGATGAGCATGGAGACCGGCTGGCCGAGCATGGCGGCCTCGGCCTCGATGCCGCCGACGCCCCAGCCGAGGACGCCGAGGCCGTTGACCATCGTGGTGTGCGAGTCGGTGCCGACCAGGGTGTCCGGGTAGGCCTTGCCGTCGCGGACCATGACGACGCGGGCCAGGTGCTCGATGTTCACCTGGTGGACGATGCCGGTGCCCGGCGGGACGACCTTGAACTCGTCGAAGGCGGTCTGGCCCCAGCGCAGGAACTGGTAGCGCTCCTTGTTGCGGCCGTACTCCAGCTCGACGTTCTGCTTGAAGGCGTCGTTGGTGCCGAACTTGTCGGCGATGACGGAGTGGTCGATGACCAGCTCGGCCGGCGCCAGCGGGTTGATCTTCGCCGGGTCGCCGCCCAGCTCCTTCACGGCCTCACGCATGGTCGCGAGGTCCACGACGCAGGGCACGCCGGTGAAGTCCTGCATGATCACGCGGGCCGGCGTGAACTGGATCTCCTGCGAGGGCTGGGCCTGGGAGTCCCAGCTGCCGAGGGCGCGGATGTGGTCGGCGGTGATGTTCGCGCCGTCCTCCGTGCGGAGCAGGTTCTCCAGCAGGACCTTGAGGCTGTACGGCAGCCGGGCCGAGCCCTCCACCTTGTCCAGCCGGAAGATCTCGTACGACTCGTCGCCCACCTGCAGCGTGCTGCGGGCGTCGAAGCTGTTCGCCGACACGACAGTCTCCTTCATTGATGTGCGCGTACCACCGTCAATCGTGCCGCCACGCCGACTTGGCCGATCCAGTAAGGTCAGGCTAAGTTAGGCAAACCTTACTGGAGTGGCGACCGCGGTGCGCCTCGGTAGATATCTCGATGTCGAGATAACTCTAGTACATGGGGGCTGGATGGTCATGCCCGGCCGGGCCCGGCCCTGCCGTTTTTCGGTGGCGTGGGCCACAGTCGAGCATCCCGCGCCGGCCGGACCGGCGCACACCGGACACCCTCCCGCGACCATCCGTGACCGCCGGCCATCTCCACGCGGGAACGGGGTATCCGAGTTGAACGGCACTCGGCCCGGAGACAACCCAAGGAGGCATCCATGCCACTCACTTTCCGCAAGAGCTTCCGGATCCTGCCCGGGGTGCGACTGAACATCAACCGGCACTCCTGGTCCATCACCACCGGCGGCGAGCACGGCCCGCGGCACACTCGCAGCAGCTCCGGACGTCGTACGACATCGGTGGATTTGCCCGGACCTTTCGGATGGCGTCGCACCCGTACGACCAGGGGCCGTTGACGGGGCATCACCCGAATGGACCCCCCAACAGGCGCCATCTCATATCTGAGATAACCTCAACCCCATGGCAGACGACTACCTCGTACGCATCGGCAAGCTCATCCGTGACGCCCGGCAACACCGTGGCTGGACACAGACGCAGCTCGCGGAGGCGCTGGGCACCAGCCAGAGCGCCGTCAACCGCATCGAGCGCGGGAACCAGAACATCAGCCTTGAGATGATCGCCCGAATCGGTGAAGCCCTGGACAGCGAGATCGTGTCGCTGGGCTATGCGGGGCCGATGCATCTGCGCGTGGTCGGCGGACGCCGTCTGTCCGGCGCCATCGACGTGAAGACCAGCAAGAACGCCTGTGTCGCCCTGCTGTGCGCCTCGCTGCTGAACAAGGGCCGCACGGTGCTGCGCCGGGTGGCCCGGATCGAGGAGGTGTACCGCCTGCTGGAGGTGCTCAACTCCATCGGCGTGCGCACCCGCTGGATCAACGACGGGGTCGACCTCGAGCTGGTGCCGCCCGCCGAGCTGGAGATGGCGGCCATCGACGCGGAGGCGGCCGTCCGCACCCGCTCCATCATCATGTTCCTCGGTCCGCTGCTGCACCGCATGGACCACTTCAAGCTGCCGTACGCCGGCGGCTGCGACCTCGGCACCCGGACCATCGAACCGCACATGATCGCGCTGCGCCGGTTCGGTCTGGACATCGCGGCCACCGAGGGCCAGTACCACGCGCGGGTGGACCGCACGGTCCGCCCCGACCGCCCGATCGTCCTGACCGAGCGCGGCGACACGGTGACCGAGAACGCGCTGCTGGCCGCCGCCCGGCACGACGGCGTGACGGTCATCCGCAACGCCTCCTCCAACTACATGGTCCAGGACCTGTGCTTCTTCCTGGAGGCGCTCGGCGTCAAGGTCGAGGGCATCGGCACCACCACGCTGACCGTGCACGGCGTGCCGAACATCGACGTCGACGTCGACTACTCCCCCTCCGAGGACCCGGTCGAGGCGATGAGCCTGCTGGCCGCAGCGGTGGTGACGGAGTCGGAACTGACGGTCCGCCGCGTCCCCATCGAGTTCCTGGAGATCGAGCTGGCGGTCCTTGAGGAGATGGGCCTCGACCACGACCGCAGCCCCGAGTACTTCGCGGACAACGGCCGTACGCGCCTGGTCGACCTCACGGTCCGCCCCTCCAAGCTCGAGGCCCCGATCGACAAGATCCACCCCATGCCCTTCCCGGGCCTGAACATCGACAACGTCCCCTTCTTCGCGGCCATCGCGGCGGTCGCGCAGGGCCAGACCCTCATCCACGACTGGGTCTACGACAACCGCGCGATCTACCTGACCGACCTCAACCGCCTGGGCGGCCGCCTCCAACTCCTGGACCCGCACCGCGTCCTGGTGGAGGGCCCGACCCGCTGGCGCGCCGCCGAGATGATGTGCCCACCGGCCCTGCGCCCCGCCGTGGTCGTCCTGCTGGCGATGATGGCGGCGGAGGGCACATCGGTCCTGCGCAACGTGTACGTCATCAACAGGGGTTACGAGGACCTCGCGGAGCGCCTGAACTCGATCGGGGCGCAGATCGAGATCTTCCGGGACATCTGAAAGTCTTCAGAAACAACGCCGCTACACCCCTCCTGACCCGCGTGTATGCGAGCCAGGAGGGGGATCGGCTTCGCCCGTGGGACTTCTCAGGGACTTTTGGACCGGGCTGAGGGACGGATTGCCCGGCACTCCACGTGATGCGTCACCGGAAGGACGCCAGCCTGAGCGAGTCACAGACGAGCACAGGTCGGGGCGGGCCTCTCTACTCACTGCGGACGCAAGCTCGCGCATCATGCCCCTTACCGCTCCCCTGCCGTCATAATGGAGGCATGTCCTCCAGCGCACAGCACCCCGCACCTCCGCCAATCGGCCTCTCAGGCGCGGTCGCCGAGGACGTCGAGCTGTACCGGGAGAAGTTCCGGCGGCGTCTGCCGCAGTCGCTGGACGAGTTGCACGGCCCGACCCAGGGGATCGTGGAGCTGCCGCTACACATGGCCTGGTCGGGGATGACCTCGTACGACATGAGCAGGCCTCGCCAGCGTATGGGCCTGTACCGCACCGTCCTGCACGAGGGTCTGCACGACGACCTGCCCCACTACCTCAACCAGGACCTGCTCCTCCAGTTGTGGCCAGTGCTGCGCACGCTCGTCGGTCGCACCGTGCGCTCCGTATGGGAAGACGCCTTCCCCCAGCTCGCCTCCCGCACCCCGGCAGCGGCGTGACGGACATGCCGGAGCTGCACACGCGGCTCCTGGCGGTGTGATCGCGCTCGGTTCCCCGTATCCACCGGTTCTCACCGGTGGATACGCCGTGCGGGCACACCGCCTCGTGAACCGCCCCCCCAGGACCTCGACGTCGCCACCGAGAACCCGGCGCCCATGGCCGACATCGCCGCCACGCTCCGCGCCGGCCTGGAAGCCCGCGGCTGGAAGGTGCACGCGTTGGAGACCGCCCCGCTGTCCGCCCGCTTCACCGTGTCCGACCCGGCCACAGGGCGGGAATGCGAAGTCGACATCCTCAAGGAGATCTTCTGGCGGCCGGTCGCCCAGAGCCCGTACGGGCCTGTCCTCGCGGAGGAGCACGTGATCGGAACCAAGGTCCGCGCCCTCGCCGACCGCGGAGCGCTTATCTAGGGTCGTTTCTCTTCTGTCTTTGATGTAAACGTCACTTGTTGTCGTGTAGCTCGTTGTCCCTCGTGGAGTTCTTATCTTCAGTG
>NZ_JBWKFL010000026.1:0-125240 GCF_056434305.1 Streptomyces sp. NPDC044061
CTCAAGTCCCTCGCCGACTACCTCACCAGGATCACCCCACCCAACAGCCAAGACGGAGAGAAATAAGCCTCATGATTTCTGGCGCATCACACTAGTGCTGTGACCGCTTAGGTTCGCCGGGTTGGTGGTCGTGGCGGTTGGATGTGTGGTGACGTCCGATTCTGGAGGCACGGTGGCCGGGCCTGTCCGTCTGCGCAGACTGACCGACCAGGAGGGGCAGAGGATGCAGTAGATCGTGCGTCGCGGCAGCACCAGTTCGGTCTGTTACCGGCGCGCGATGATGCTGCTGGCCCCGGCTGGCGGGAACCGGGTGCCGGTGATTGCCCAGCTGGTGCAAGCGGACGAGGACACCGTCCGGGATGTCATCCACTGGTTCAATGAGATCGGTCTGGCCTGCCTGGAGCCTCGGTGGGCGGGAGTCCGTCCCCGCCGACTCAGCCCTGACGACGAGGACTTCGTCGTGGCGACGGCCACCACCCGCCCGACAAAGCTCGGCCAGCCCTTCACCCGCTGGTCGCTGCGAAAGCTCGTCGCCTACCTGCGGAAAGTACACGGCGGGGTGATCCATATTGGCCGCGAGTCCTTACGCGGCCTGCTCGCCCGCCGCGGCGTCACCTTCCAGCGCGCCAAGACGTGGAAGGACTCCCCCGACCCGGACCGCGAGGCGAAGCTGGACCGCATCGAGAAGGTCGTGGACCGCTTCCCGGACCGGGCCTTCGCGTTCGACGAGTTCGGCCCGCTCGGGATCCGGCCTACCGCGGGCTCGGCCTGGACCGAGCGCAAACACCCCGCCCGGCTGCCGGCCACCTACCACCGCACCCATGGGGTCCGGTACTTCCACGGCTGTTACTCGTTCGGTGACGACACCCTGTGGGGCGTCAATCGCCGCAGGAAGGGTGCTGCCATCACGCTGGCCGCGCTGAGATCGATCCGTGCCGCCCGGCCCGACGGCGCCCCGATCTACGTCATCCTGGACAACTTGTCCGCCCATAGGGGTGCCGACATCCGCCGCTGGGCGAAGAAGAACAAGGTCGCGTTGTGCTTCACGCCGACCTACGCGTCCTGGGCGAACCCGATCGAGGCTCACTTCGGACCACTACGGCAGTTCACCATCGCCAGCTCCAACCACCCAAACCACACCGTCCAGACTCGGGCCCTGCACGCCTACCTCCGGTGGCGCAACGCCAACGCCCGCCATCGCGACGTCTTGGCCGCCGAACGCAAGGAGCGCGCCCGCATCCGTAGTGAGAAAGGCCTCCGCTGGGGCGGACGCCCCCTCGAACCCGCAACTGACCCTCCCGGCGAACCTAGGCGGTCACAGCATTATCCAGGCGGGGACTTCTCCTGACGGTCACGTTCGCGGAGCAGAGACGGTGGCAGGCCACGTGCGCCGTCCAGTCTGGCGCCGTCCAGTCTGGCGCCGTCCAGCTTCGCTCCGGTGAGGATCGCGCCGCTGAGGTTGGCCTTGCTGAGGTTGGCTTTCCAAAGATCAGCACCGGTCAGGTCGGCATTGATGAGGTCCACCCCGGAAAGGTTTGCGCCGACGAGCGAGGCTCGGGTCAGATTCGCGTTGTCGAGAATGGTGCCGGTCATGTCTGGGCATGGGCCTGGCACGCGGTAGGAGGGCCGGTCGCCGCCGCAGAACCATGCGTCCGTGAGGTTCGCGTCATTGAGACTCGTTTCCCGCAGATCCGCACCGGTCAGGATTGCCCTACTCAGGTCTGATGCGAACAAGGACGCGTGGTGAAGGTTCGCATTCTCGAGCCAGGCGCCATGAAGGTGTGCATGCTGGATGACGGCCCCGCTGAGGTTGGTTCCGATGAGGTGAGCGTCCTCCAGGTTGATGCCGTTCATGAGTCGTTCATTGGATTCCTGACCCCACCCGCTCAGGTTGGTGTGACTCAAGTTGATCCACAATCCGCTGTCGTCGGCGGGGCGACGTCCGGCCAGGACATTCATCACCGCTTCGATGTCAGCAGGCGGGCTCTCTTGCGTCGGCGTGGCGCTCGTTGGTGCGGGAGCGCGCCGCCGCACGTATGCGGACAACAGGGTGACAATTGCGGGCTGGTCGCGGGGGGAATCGTGCATAATGCGTTCGAGCGAGTAGATGCCAGCCAGGCGCAAGTCAATCGAGTCTGACGCCAGATTGACGACAGCGCTGTTGAACCGGCTGGTGACCTGGCCCTGCTCGCTGATCTGCAGTTCCTTGCTTGCCTGGTTGACCTGCATCCAGGTGAAGAGCAGCGCCGCCAGGGCTGCCAGCCCCGGCAGGCTGAGGATCAGCAGAGAGAGCCCCTGCGTGGCGTTGCTACCCGCATTAGCACGTGTCCTAAGCCGGTGCCGTCCTAGTCGCTGCCTTCGCCTGACGGCACGTCGATGCGCAATCCGACGGAGTCGTCCGATGTTGCGTGTCCCGGTCACCTGACCTATGCCACATCCCACCGCGACGGGGGCTGGGAAGCCACACCGGGTAGCCACCCGCTCGGGAGGCCATGCGTGATGCAGGTGGCAGGGCTGGTCAGAGTAGAGATGGCTGAACGAGGGTGTGCTGGCCAGTGGTCGGCAGGCCGGTGGGCCGTGTGGACCATGTGCATGGCCGCGGCAAGGCGCAGGCCGTCTTGCTCCGCCCCTAGATCTCTTGAGGTAGGTGGGCCGGATCAGTCCGAGGGCCTGAGGCCGTCGCGCAGACCCCCGGCACACGAGGCAGCCGATGCCTATCAACGCGTCGGGGTCGTCCGTGCAATTCCAGGACACACCCTTAATCCGGCAAAGGTTCCCGGCCACAGCAGTAGCACGATCCACGGCGACGCCCCCCACACTGGCTGAACGCTCAACTCCCGTCATGGACACGGCCATCAGGCCCGACGCACCTCATTGTGTTAGCCGCTGTAAGGTCATGCTTGGCGATCTGTCAGGTCGAGCATAAGGGCGGTAGGGGGACTTCGAAGGCCGCGCGTTGGGGGCCGGCTGAGCGTGAGGCGCGGCGGATGCAGGCCGCCGACCTGTTCGAACAAGGGGTGCGGCAGGTGCGGGGTGCCCGACTGCCGGGGGTGTCTGGGCAGGCGGTCGGGCAGTGGCATACGGCGTAGCGGAAGAAAGGCCGTGCGGCGCTTGTGGCGCGGTCGAAACGGCTCCGTCCAGCGCCCCTCCGTCGCGGCCTGCCCGGATGGGGCGCCGCCGGCCACGTCTGCGTGCGCCGTTGCGGCGGTCGCCTCTCGTCTTCGGGGACGAGTCGGGGGGCGGCGTTTACTGCGCGGGGTGTTGACGCGGATCGGGCCGGCCTTGGCCGGCCGGGCCGGGGCACGTCTGGCGCAGGGGGTTCGGTAGCGGGGCAAGGACACGCTGCTGCGGTTGGTCGGGGCTCTGCCGGAGCCCGACGGACCCGAGGCGTCCCGGTCGGCCTTGGCGGCCGGCGCCCAGCGCGCGACGGTCGGGCCGCCGCAACCGCGGTGGGCGCACCCACGGGTGAGTCCGCAGGCGGACCGGTGTAGGGATCACGGGCGGCGGGTAGCGAGCGGCCATGAGGCCGGAGGTGCACGGCCCACCCGACGAGGGGGCGTCGGCGGCCAGGTGCGACGAGTGCGGGGCGACGCTGTGTGTTGAGCCGCAGCGCAATGCCTTCCCGTTTGTGGTTGTCCTGCCGGACTCGTCGGCTGTTGATCTGCTCCATCCCGAGGAAGACGGCCAACGGGTGGGCACGGCCTGCTCGCAGGAATGCCGGCGGGCCCTTGAAGAGCGTTTCGGGCAGCGTCCGTTCGTCCGTGAAGAACTGTGGGCCGAGAGGCTCAAGCGGGCTCTGTCGACCCGCCCTGAGGGCTTGAAGCCGCCCGAGCTTCTGGAGCGGACCGGATTGACGGAGAGTCAGATGCGGGCGGGATTCAGGTGGTTGGGCGAGCAGCGTCGCCACCACCCTGCCCAGGGGCCTGATCAACCGGGCGAGTGAGTACGTGGCGTGGTGGCAGGTCCTGCTTGCGGATCCGGTCGGGCGGTCGCCCCTGCGCTTCGAGTGACTGCCCGGAACCTCGCCGTCACCACCGACGTCGGTGCCGGGGGCAGGCCTGGAGCTGTGACGGCGGCTGAACCCGATGCGAAGAATCAAACTGAGGACAGTTTTTGAACGCATGTCCGATATGGATGGTTTGCACCTTCTCCGGGTTTTCGGCTAGTGTCCGGAGCCTCCGGACAAGCCGTCCGGAGATTCTGGATGGCAGGGTCGATGCACGCCCCAGACGCTGCAGCACCTGGGTCAGTCACCTCCGTCCGGACCTCCACGGCCCGACCGATGACCTGCTGCTCACAAGTTGACCGGTCGGCGCCGGCGGAGGCGACACATGACCCGTGGGGCGAGTGCTCGCTCCTTCACCGATGACATGAAAGGTGCTGCTGATGAACATGGACCAGCTTGAGGCCGAGACCGCGGAACTGCTGCCCGGCCGGGAGGCCCTGGGGCGGTTCTCGTTCAACTTCACCAAGCTGACGACGATCTCGAAGAAGGTCGCGAACCTGGACGCCCACAACGAGTCAGCTGCAGTGAACCAGTTCTCGCCGCTCGCCGTCGCGCAGTCCGAGGCCACCCAGGCCATCAGCGTCCGGCAGTGACACGGGGTGCTGCGGGGGACAGTCCGCATACCCCCCGCAGCACCGCAAGAGGCCTACTGACGACGGGGACGTTGCTCGGTGATACACAGCGCGGCTCTTCCCCACCCTTGGACTTCCCGGTGGCGGGGAAGGGCCGCGTACCCGCTGAAGCATCACGCGTGCTGTGGAGAGAACAATGAAGCTGCCCGGAGACAGCAGCGCCTGCCGAGACAGAAACGACCACCGGTCACCCCCGCGCGACGAGCCACCTCGTGCCGAGGCGGACCCCGTCCGCTCACCGCAGCCGCTCACCGCCCCGACGCAGGTCATGACCGTCGACGTCGTCAGCACGGCGGATGCCGCGCCCGTTCCCCGGCTCCGTCACGGCGTCCAGACCCTGGGGGAATACCAGGGGTCCGGATTCACCGAGCGCAAGTACATCGTCCGCCGGGGAGACGGGCAGGTCCTCCTGCTGTCGCGCCTGCTGTATCTGATCGTGTGTTCCATCGACGGTGTCCGCACTGCCGAAACCATCTCCCACCGGGTCAGCGGCCGCTACGGGGCCGAGATCACCGAGCAGAACATCGTGTACCTCCTGGACCACAGGCTCAGCCCGCTCGGTGTGACGCTCCCGTCAGACGAACACCAAGCCGAATGCGCCCCTCCCACGTCGGACCTCCTGCTGTCCCTGCGCGGCCACCGGGTCATCTTCCACGAGGCGCAGGTCGCCCGCATCGCTGCCGCCCTCGCCTGGCTGCACCGGCCCGCGGTGGTGGCTCTGGCCCTCGCCGGCATGGCGGCCGCGGACATCTGGCTCTTCGCGGTCCACGGCGCCATCACCCCGGTGCTGCACGTACTTGAGCAGCCGGTGTGGATGCTGATCGTGTTTGCCCTCACCGTCGCCTCGCTCCTCTTCCACGAGTTCGGCCACGCCTCGGCCTGCCGCTACAGCGGTGCGGACCCCGGCAAGATCGGATGCGGCATCTACCTGATCTGGCCCTCCATGTACACGGATGTCACCGACGTCTATCGGGCCACGAAGAGCGGGAGACTGCGTACCGGCCTGGGGGGCGTCTACTTCAACGCCGTCTTCATGCTGGCGCTGATGGCCGGCTATCTCCTCACAGGACAGGAGTTCTTCCTCGCTTCCGTCTACCTCGCACACTTCGAGGTCCTGGAGCAGTTGATGCCGGTGGTACGGCTCGACGGCTACTACATCCTGGGCGACCTGGCCGGCGTTCCCGACCTGTACGGCATGGTCAAGCCGATCCTCCTGAGCATGCTGCCGGGCCAAAAGCACGCCGTCACGGGCCTCAAGCGCTCTGCCCGAACCGTCGTCACCGCCTGGGTACTGACGATGGTTCCGCTGCTCGCCGCCGAGGCGGGGTACGCCCTGTGGAACCTTCCGCGGCTGCTCGGCACGGCGACGCGAAGCCTCGAGAACCAGAGTGCCGGCACCTATGCGGCCTTCAGCGAAGGCCATCTGGCCGCCGGAGCGATCGGCGTCATCGGAACGCTGATGCTCATGTGCCCGATGGCCGGCGGCGCTTACCTCACCTGCCGCGTGGCCGTCCGGCTGATCCGCGCGGTCCTGAAAGCCACCCGGGGCAAGCCGAGGATGCGCCTGGCGCTGGCCGCTGCCGCCTGTGCGGGCGTTGCCGCCCTCGCCGGCGCGTGGTGGGAGGGCAAGACGCCCAAGCCGCTTCCCGCAGCAGCCCCCGTGACCCCCGCACTGCAACCCGGGCAGTCACAGGCCCCGGCCTCCCCGGACTCCAAGCCCACCGGCCGTCGCACGCCCACTCCTGCCGTCGGCCACACCACCGAGCACCGCGACACCGACTCATCCGGCAGCCGCAGCCCCTTCGCACGTGCACCACGCTCCAGCGCGGCCGCGCCCCCCGCACATCCGTCGCACACGCCTGACACTTCCCCGCCCCCCACCGGGGCCTCCCCCTCCGCCACGGCCCCCGCCACCCGCCCGCCCGCGCACCCCACAGCCAGTCCCTCCGAGGGCCAGACACCTTCTCCTTCTCCGACGGTCTCGGAGTCTGTGACCGTGTCTCCCTCCTCCTCCGGGCCGGCGTCGACGAGCCCCAGCCCGTCCTGACGCCGGCCACCCCTAGCCCCAGGAGAACAACTTGAACCACCGTAAACCGCACACCAGTGTCGTCACGAAAAGCGCGGTCGGCCTCAGCGTCGCCACCGCCGGTCTTGCCATGACAGCCACGATGGCCTCGGCCACCACCGCCCCGAGCTTCTCGCACAACTCGGCTGTTGCGGTGGACATGGCGCACAGCCGTGCCGACCGGACCCACCTGAGCCAGTTCGACGAAAGCTTTGAG
This sequence comes from Streptomyces sp. NPDC044061, assembly GCF_056434305.1. Lineage (NCBI taxonomy): Bacteria > Bacillati > Actinomycetota > Actinomycetes > Kitasatosporales > Streptomycetaceae > Streptomyces > Streptomyces sp. NPDC044061. Next base: position 6,921 of record NZ_JBWKFL010000026.1, read on the forward strand.
ATCCACGAATACGGTCCGTCCGTCGCGGTAACGGCCAACAACCGCGCCACGGCGGAGTCCGTGGGGTGCTCCCTGGACGACCCGTGCCGCTCGATCGCCCTGTCCTTCCAGATCGTGACCGCCGCCGGTCGCAACGCCCGCCTGATCAACGCGAGCAACTTCAGCCGGTCGATGAACGGACACTGCACCGCATGCCAGACCTTCGCCGGCGCCTATCAGTTCGTGGTGGCGACCCCACGGGCGTTCAGCCTGAGTCAGGCGGCACGCGGTGAACTGCAGAGGATCAACCGTCAGGTCGGCGCCCTGAAGGGATCCAGCCTGCCCATCTCCAAGATCGAGCGCCATGCCGACGAACTCGCTGCGCAGGTGCAGAGCATCCTCGTCCGCGAGGTGCAACGCGCCCCCCGCGCCAACGCAGGCGACCCCTTGGCCGACTTCGAGCCGACCGTGACCATGCACCGCCACGTCCGCTAGATCCCGCCCGGACGCTTGGGGCCCGTGTACTTCCGGCACAGCCCCAAGCATTCGAATCACCGCACCCGGGGCAACGCTTTTCACCGCCATCCCGCAGTGAAGAACACCTACCCCGGAATCGAGGACCAGTGAGCGACTTCCACCCTGCAGAACTGCGTTCTCGCGCTGTGGAGCTGTTTTCCGAAGGAAACCCCCCAAGAGAGGTCGCGCGAAAACTCGGCGTCTCGCAGAAGACCGTTTACCGCTGGCAGAGCTCCCTTGCCTCCGCATCGGACCTGGCGCGGGCCCGCGCGCGCATCGAAGAACTCGAGGAGGAAGTCCTCGCATGCCGCAAAATTATTGAGGTCGTAAGGGAAGTGATGCCCCCAAAAGACGCTACGAAGTGATCTTCCGGGTGGCTGTGCAAGGCTTCCCGACACGGATACTCGTCACCATTCTCGACGTCTCCGAATCCGGATACTATTCCTGGCGCAAACGTCCTCCATCGATGCGATCACTACGACACGCTTGGCTGTCCCGAATGATCCTCGAAATCCATCGTGATTCCGGTGCGACATTCGGCTACCGCCGCATTCGACAAGAACTCGGCCGCCGCTACGGTGTCCACGTGAGTCACGGAACCGTAGAACTCCTCATGGACCGGGCCGGAATCCGCGGCAGAACAGGACGGCCGCACGACCGGGACCAGGTCCACCGACGCCGCTCCCATGCGCCCGGTCATCTCTGGATCGTCGATGTGCGCCGCGTAGAGGCGTCCACGGGACACCTTTACACGGCGGTCGTCCTGGACACGGCGTTCCGCCTGGTGAGCTGGAGCATCGCAGGTACGGCAGACGCCTCACTCGTCCATCGGGCCCTCGACGCGGCCATCATCCACGGCGCCGACACGAACCCGGCCGCAGATGTCGCACGTGGCGGGGTCTTCGCATGCTCCTACACCGAACGCACCGGCCTCCTGGCATGTGCTCCGGCCACCGGGGCCAGGGGGGACCGGTACGACCACGCAGTAGTCGAGACTTTCTGGGAAAAGATCCACCGTGAACTGGGAAGCCGACACCTTTACCCGGAACCGAGCTCCCTGCAGGAAAGACTCCTGGAAATCTTCAACAGTTTCAACGAAAAAGTGAGTGACCCGGTCTCCCGCCCCAACCTGTAACTACAGCGGATCAATGGACATGACGCCACCCTCACCGACCACTGGCAAATTCAGCGCCGACACACACGCGGGAAGAAATGTGTCGGCAACCCAGGCGCATCGCCTTTTCCTGTACTCTGCTCCGGATGCACCATGCGTGCCACCCGGCGTCGTTGATGTGCAAGCTGCGTCCGCAGTGACTGAACTCGACTACCTCACGGTGCAGGCCGTCATTGCTTGGACAATCGGAGGAAGCACGGCGAATTTCCCCCGCCCATGCGACCGGACCTGCCTCTCGCACAGCGCCCCGGAACTCGCCGCCTACTGATCGGACCCCTCTGCCCGCAGCAACGACTCGACCAGGACCGTCACGTGCCGGCGGTCCTTCGCGCTCAGCTTCTGCACACTCGCGATGAGGATCTCCACCTCTGGATCCGTGATCTCGGGGGCATCCTCGAAGTACAGGTTGACGCCCGCGGCCTCGGCCGCAGCCCGCTGCACCGATGCCGCCGGTATGCCCAGCCCCTTGGCCAGACCCTCCACAGTGGTCTTCTGGGGCATCTGCGCCAGTCGCTCCGACGTCGCCAAGTGGTGGACCGTGGAGCGCGAGATGCCGCCACGGCGAGCCACCTCGCCGTAGGACCAGCCATTCTGATCCAACTTGCGCCTGATCATTTCCTGTAGCGAGTTGGGCACCGCTGGCTCTTCCTGTGGAAGGAGAAGGGGGACTTGTCAATGAGTCTAACGGCCTTACTACGGGGTAGTTTCAGGTGAATCCGGATCTTCCCCTGTGAAGAAATCGTGCACGCCCTCACCGGCGACAATCACCGCAGAGCGTCCGCGATCGGCCACAGCCATCTGTACCGTCACACCCACCCGCCAGGGCAGACGGTTTTCAGGCGGATGACGGACCCTTTCGCCCTCTCATGCCATCGCGGCAAATGATTTCACGAACGCCCGAGTCGCCCCGCTAAGGCCTCCGCCGGCGTCTGCCTGCACAGTGCACCACCTCGCACCGTGCACGGTGCGCTGAGTAGGAGCATCGCCTGGAGTGACACGGCGTTGCGGTAAGAAGGCGCCCTTCCCGCACGGGGCCGACCACCACACACAAGATCGGGAAGCGCCGGTGCTCATCGACTCCGAAACCGCGAGAGGAGAGCGGCGAAGTCTGCCAGACATAGCCGCTGACCAGCACACACGGCCTGATCGCTCGTGCCCCGCCGCCCCTCGGGCTCATCGGTGACGGTGGCCGCACAGGCATGGTGCTCTCCCATGATTCACCCGGCATGAACCAACTCCGTGACCCTTCCACCATGCTGGGACAACGTCAGACCCACCGCGAAGGGCACGGCTTGCTGAGCCGCGAACACTCAGCCTGCGACCGCGCTTCCCCTCCAGCGTGGAGCCTTGACCCGACACGGAGCTGAGGGTGGGGAAACGACGTAGCGACGACGCCGAGTTCCGTGAGGAGGCGGTGCGGATCGTGCCGGCGACCCCCTCGAGCACGGCCTCGCCGCCCGCCGCTACGCAATGTCCGGGGACCGCCGCACCCTGCGCGGCACCGTCCTGTGACCACTACGAGATCTTCGAACACTACGAGCAGCCATACGAGTCCGGTGCTGAACACGGGCGCCGTCTGGCGCGTGGCTGACCGGCCTGTCGGAGGAGGTGGTCACCCGTGGCGCTCTTCTTCTTCCTGGTCCTTGTGGCGATCATCCTGGGACTCATCGGCATGGCGGTGCATGGGCTGTTCTACCTCCTGATCATCGGCGCGGTGGTGCTGGTGGCCGACGTGGTGCTGTCCGGCAGGCGCTGGTCGCGGCGCTCGCACCGGCATCACTTCGTCCGCTGACCTGCCGCCAGCGGGCGCCTCCCGTCATCCGGACAGCAAGTTGCGGGACCGGGCTCAGACCGTGGCCGCGGTGGACGATGGAGTTGTGGGCGAGCACGACGAGGACCAGGAGCACGTCGCCGAACCAGCGCAGTCGGTGCTCGGCGTTGCGCAGGCCGCGGAGAAGACGGCCGGGCTGCGTGAGGCGATGAACGACGTCCGCACCGCCCCGCCACCGCCGCCCGCCGGTCCGCCGGCGGACCCGAGTGTCGCCGAACTGCGCCGCGTCGTCGACGAACTCGCCGCCCATACGCACGCGATCGGGGAGCTGATGCGCGAAGTCGCTCCGGCCTGCCTGTCCGATGCCGACGCGGCCGACGTCCTGCTGCTGTGCGAGCAGATCGGCGAGACCCTCGAGCGCGGCCTGACCGCCCGCCGCTATGCGATGTCCGGGGACCGCTGGCCCTGCGCGGCACCATCCTGTGACCGCTAGGTGAGCCGTGCACCCTGGCCGCTCACAGCGACGGGCCGCACCGGGAACCCGGTGCGGCCCGTTCAGCGTCTGCCCGGCAGCCTTACCGGCTCAGTCGGATGCGTGGTCCCCACGCGATGTCTTCCAGCTCGCCGTCCCACCGGCTGCGCAGGAGGAACGGGGCGGTCTCCATCCGTTCGTAGATGATCAAAATTTCGGGCTGGCCGATCAGCGCGTAGCGGCCGTGACTGGCGGGTGTACTGCCCGGCCCGTACCCGGTCAGCATCTCTTCCAGGCGCTGTGCGTACCCGGCGCGTTCGTCCTCGCGTACGGCGCTGAGGGCCACGGCCAGGACCTCGTCGGACGCCTCAACTGCCTCCCGGTCCGCAACCAAAACAAACCGCTCGCCTGATCGAGTGACACAGATACAGAAGGCCAGCCGGTCTGACAGGCGCGTCGTTCCATGCCGGACTAATGTGTCGGCATTCCCGCCCCTTCCCGCCAGGGCTCTTACCCGTGCGGGGAGGCCGCCTGCTTCGGCGGGCCGCGCCGTCCGGCCCTGGCATCCCCGGGCTGTGGCCGGGCGGCGGTCACCCGACACGGCTGAGCGAGGACCAGGGACCGTACGAGAAGGTCATTTTGGTGTCAGGTGCTTGATTTTGATCCAGTCGCGGGTGCGGCGTCCGGGCAGGTAGGGGCTGGTCAGGCGCTTGGCGACGACGCCGTCGTATCCCTCCAGGTGGGACTGCTCAAGGGCCTGCTCGGCGGGGGCGGGCCAGGCCGCGGGCACACTGATGCCGGGGCCGGCCAGAGTGAGGTCGTCGAGGAGGTCGCGGCGCGCGGTGTAGGGCAGCTGCACGGTCGGCTCACTGAGGCAGAGGATGTCGTACAGCATCAGCTGGACGGGCAAGTCCTCGAGGGCGTGACTGACCGCCTGCGGATGGTGCAGGCTCATGCGCTGCTGCAGGCGTTCCACCGACGGCCGGCCCTCACCGTCCAAAGTGATGATTTCCCCGTCGAGCACCGCCTGAGGCCCAGGCAGCAGACTGGGTAGTGCTCCCAGTTCGGGGTACTGGGCGGTCACGTCCGCCCCGGTCTGGGACAGCAGTCGCATCGTCCCGTTCCCGGGCAGGTGGGCGATGACCCGGACCCCGTTCCAGAGCGTCTCGTACGCGTACTCCCCCTCATTCTCCAGCCCCGGGGCCGGGCCGATCACCGCGAGCATGGGCGCCAGCGCAAGAAGCACAACTTCCAGCCTGCCCTCGGACACCTGCCGGGGCCACTCATCCAAGCGTTTCCTGCATACTGCGGGTTGCGCTACGGCGGGTCGGATAGCCGGCTTGCTGGGATACCAGGACTCGAACCTGAACTAACGGAACCAGAAACCGTCGGGCTGCCAATTACCCCATATCCCATTCGCCTCGCCAGTCGAGGCGTGTCCTACCGCGCATCACCACGCGCTACGACCATGTGCCTAATCTACGCATTCTCTCCGACACGCACTGTGATATCCCGGGTGTGTCGGTCAGGCTTCCGAGCTGGCCCGTGGGGCCAACTGGACATACAAGCGTTGGTAGTGAACTGACAAGTCGGCCTGCGAGACCTGCCGCGGCATCGGCAGTTCACCGTTGCCGGGGCTGATCGGGCGGGCTGCTCTTCCGGGGCAGCTCGTCCGATTGCGGTCATGGGGGTGGCGCCGTAGCGTCGGCGCGTCGGAATCATCCGAAAAACCGACATACTACCGTTATGTCGGTTTCTCTCTGGCGTCGAATGGAGTCTTCCATGTCGGTGATGACCGGTACCCAGCCGCTGCAGCAGTTCGGTCAGCAGATGGCCGGGCCGCAGCAGCAGCTCGCTCAGGTCGTCCAGCAGACGATCCAGCAGGCCTGCCAGCAGGCGAGCCAGCAGATCGCGCAGCGTATGCAGCAGACGTTGCAGCAGATTCAGCAGGTCCAGCAGCAGCTGCAGCAGCAGGGCCTGGGCCACCAGGCGCACCCGTACCTGGCTGTCGCGCTGCACACGACGCTGCTGCAGGGTGTGCGCAGCGCGGTGGAGCAGTCCGTGCAGCAGGCACTGCCGACCGCGATCCTGACGCTCGTGCAGCAGAGTCAGCAGGGTCAGCAGGGTCAGCAGCAGTGGGGCGGCGGGTTCGGTCAGCAGTCGTTCGGCCAGCCGTATCAGCAGCAGTACCAGCAGCCTGGCTTCGGTTCGGGCCAGATGGGTCAGTCCTTCGGTATCGGCTGATTGCCGGCGGCGCGTGATGCGGTGTGCCCAGGATCCGTTCTTGGGCGCACCGCATTGCCGTGGAGGCGGGAGCCACCGTCATCCGGAGCAGAGGCACAAAGGGGCGACATAGGCGTGGTGAAGGCAGGCGTGATGGTTAAGGACAAGCCCGGAAGCAAGCCGCGGAACAACCGGCAGAGTGAATCCGAGGGCGTAGGGGCCGGTGGCGGGCCGGTGCCCGAGGAGAAGGAAGCGGCGCCGCGCAAGAAGAGCGCACCGTCCCCGGTGGCGGTGGAGCCGCGTCGGCAACGGTACATGATCACTCCCTTGCCGCAGCAGTTGCTTCCGCTGGGAGTGCCCGAGCTGAGCATGGACGCGGTGTGCGATCGGCTGGAGAGCATGCCCGATGTCACCGTGGTCCGCCGCCTGCAGCCGTCGGAGAAGCTGCAGGCCGCCGGGGTGGTTCCCTCCTGCCCGGAAGTCGCGGTCGTCGAGGCCGCCGAGATGCAGCTGCCGGCGATGCGGGCCCTGCACGTGCACATCGAACCCGACCTGCCGCTAACCGCCGCCGCAGTCGCCGCCGCGCCGAGCTTGGGCATGCTACCGCCGCGCGATCCGGGACTGGTCATGCCGCTGGAGGAGCCCGTCGAAATCACGTTGCGGGTCTGCGGTCCGGACAGCGAACCACTGGGCGGCGCAGGGGTGTTCCTGATCGGAGCGATGGGCCCGGCCCAGGGCATCACCGCGGCCGACGGAACGGTCACCCTCACCCTGGCCACCGACACCGAACAGTCCATCCAGGCCCTCTACGTCCGCCCCAGGAGCGGCTACACCGACCGCTGGATCAACCGTCCCAACCTGTCGGTGGCGCGGGAGAACCTGATCACCCTCACCCCGCTCGCGAAGGTGTACCCGGAGCTGGCCGAACGCCAGAGTTACGGCTGGGGCCAGCAGGCCATGCGGCTGGACCAGCTGCCCCCCACCTTCCGCGGCTACGGCATCAAGATCGCGGTCATCGGTACGGGCGTCAACATCGACCACCCCGATCTCAAACAGCGGGTGCGCTCCGGGATCGACCTCGTCCGCGGCACCAAAGACGGCTGGGCCCAGGATCCGCTCGGCAGCGGAACCCATACGGCCGGGATCATCGCCGGTGCGGACACCAGCAAAGGCATCGTCGGTATCGCCGTCGACGCCGAGCTCGACGTCTGCCAGGTGCTGCCCGACGGCCACTTCAGCGACCTGATCGCCGCCCTCGACCACGCAATCGAACGCGAGGTCGACATCGCCCACATCCAGGTCGCCTCCCCGTACCCCTCGACCCTCGTCTCCCGCAAACTCGTCGACGCCACCACGGCAGGCATCGCCTGCATCGCCCCCACCGGCGACACCGGCGGACCGGTCGCTTTCCCCGCCTGCCTGCCCACCGTATTCGCCGTGAGCGCCCTGGGCGCCTTGGGCACCTACCCGCCCGACACCTCCCACGCCACCCACACCGGACCCCAGCTGACCCCGGAAGGTCTCTTCGCCGCCCCCTTCAGCTGTCACGGCCCCGGCATCGACGCAGCCGCCCCCGGCGTGGCGGTCCTCTCGTGCGCTCCACAAGGCGGCTACACGGCCCTCGACGGCACGGCTGCGGCTTCGGCCCACATCGCCGGCCTGGCCGCCCTGGTTCTCGCCCACCACGAGGTCTTCCACGGCCAGCTGCTGCCCCGCGGTCCCGGCCGTATCCAGCACCTGTTCGACATCATCGCCACCAGCTGCCGCCCCCTGGCCGCCCCCGGCACACCGGACACCGCCCGCACCGGGCGCGGGCTGCCCGACGCCCTCACCGCCCTCGGCCTGGCCCCCGGCATGCAACTCGCCCCAGCCCTGGCCCCCTTCGCCCCAGCCATGACCGGATAGGCCCCTGCCCGCCGCTACCCACACGGAGGCACCCAGCCAGACGGCGCCTGACCGTGGGGCGGCACGACCGCGGTCACTGCTTCTCCTCTTGTGGTCACCCAGAACAAACGACCCGCGCCCAGCGGGGGCAGGGTGCGGGTCGTCGGTGGCAGCGGCTGGCTCTCCGAGGACTCATCCTCGAGCGCGGCCCGGCGCCGGATGTAGGGCCAGGCGGTGGTCGCGGTCCCGGACAGCCGCAGCAGATCGAACGCGACGAACTGCGCTGGCCATACGCGGGCGGCTCGGGCGGCTCGGGCGGCTCGGGTGGCTCGGGTGGCTCCGGCTCCGCGGCGGTGCAGCCGGTTCTGCAGCTGATCGAAGGAGGGCCGCCCTTGCTCCCAGTCCCACACGACGAGTTCGCCATCCAGCGCGGTCGCATCTGGCAGCTGCGCCGCGCCCGCCACGATCTCCGGGAACGCCGGCCCCATCTCGGTACCGCGGCGCGAGCCCAGCACGACGGTGTCCGCGTCGATGGAGACGGCCGGCTTGGGCGCGGTAAAAAGGACGCATGCCGGAGCGCGAGATCCCTGCAGGGACCATGGACGACGTTGACGCGGTCACCCGGGCGGTCCTGACCGCGTCCCGGCTGCTGGTCGCGGTCTCCGCCCGCTCCCTCGGCGAGGTCGAGGAACGGGTGACCCTCCCGCAGTTCCGGATGCTGGTGGTGCTGTCCACCAGGGGTGCCACCAAGCTGGTCGCGCTCGCCGAGCTGCTCCAGGTGGCGCCCTCCACCGCCATGCGCATGGTCGACCGGCTCATCGCCGCCGGCCTCGCCGACCGGCAGACCAACCCTGACAATCGCCGCGAGACGCTTCTACAGCTCACCGCGGAAGGCCGGCGCACCGTGGAGGACGTCACCACCCGCCGCCGCGCCGAGATCGCCGAGATCGTCGCACGGCTCGGCCCGACGCAGCGGCTTGCACTCATCGAGGCGCTCAACGCCTTCAACAAGGCGGGAGGGGAGCCCCCGGCCCCTGCCCTGGACGACCCCGAACCGCACCCGCTCGGCTGGGTCGTGGACGGTGCGATGGCGCGCGACGCTTGACTCCGCCCGTACAGCTGATGCGAGAGGGGCGTCCTACTCCTGACCGAACACAATCGGGTGGCCTGCGTTGCCCAAGCCCGGCAGGGAACCGAGTTTTCGTTTGCCGACGGCGAGGCGGGACTGTTGTGTGCTGCGGCGCTTGCTCTGTACCTGGTCTCCCTGGGGGCAGGACGCGCGTTGGTCGGTGTTGCCGCAGTACTCGGTGTGTGCCTCGCGCTCCGGGCGCCGCAGCCCGTCGCCGGGGTGGTGCTGGTGGAGCGGGGCTGGTGCAGTCCGTGGTGGTGACATCGGTCGAGGAAGGCCGGGCGCCACACAGCGGGCAAGGACGGTACCTCTGCTCGGTGGCGGACGCCGACGGCGTACCGCTCAAAGTCCGCATCTGGCGCGGCTGCGGGCCGGCGACCCTCCCCGGAGACGCACTCGCCGTCGCCTACGACCCCAAGGGGCAGGTACCTCCGCGCGGTGCGGAGACGGCAGCCGGCGTGGCGGGGCCGCTGATGGGCCTCGTCCCGTGGGCCGCCGCACTCGCTGCGGGGTGTGTGGTCGCCGTCGTCCGCTCCTACCGGCTGTCCACCCCGTGCGCCGCCCCGGCCTCACCCGGACGGGGCGACGTCGTAGGCCGCTGATCAGCCGCCCGCCGGGGTTGGTGGGGGAAACGGTGTTGATGTTCAGGTCGGGTCGGGGCCTAAAACGCGACCATCGGCGCCCCGGGCTGCGGTGGGGGCGGTGTGAGCTGGTCCTTGGGAATCTCGGCGGGGTGGTCGGCCGGAAGTTGAGAGCAGGTCTTCGGGGCCATCGCCAGATCCGCGCCACATGATGCCAAATCGTTGGGCCCACGCACTCACGGGTTGATCCGTGACCGCTTCAGGACTCCGTCCAAGGGGAAAGCGTGGCGATCAGGCCGAGCAGACACAACATGGCCCCCGTCCAACTGTTGCTCCACACCACCCTGGAGGGCACCTCGTAGGCGGCCGTCACTGACGACGGAGAGACGATGAACCACATGCCGACCGGCACCATGGTCCAGGACAGCGGTTCCATCCGCTCCGGCGCGAGGTGCAGTTCGAAGCCCACCGCGGCGATGCCGAGTCCCATGATCAGGTTGATGACCGTCAGGTTCGGGTTGGTCCTGGAGAAGTGGACCACCCAGGGCGAGATCGCGGCGTAGATACCGGTCAGCAGGGCAAGCGCTCCAGCGGCCGCCGTCCGGCCGGCCGACGTTATCTGCTCGGTGCTGGTCCGCGTCCCGGCCGGAGAGTGTCTGGATAGGGTCGAATGACGCTGGTCCGACATGACGGCCACTCGCTTTCCTCTCGCGACATGACCTTTTCATTGTGCAATGACTATGTCCTTTTTGTGTATGCCTGTCCTCTGGATTTCGATGTCGTGCGACGTCCGGTCGGTGGTCGGGGGCGTGGGATGCGGGGGCGCTGCCCGTGCCGTTGCGCCGGTTCAAGCGGTCGAGTGCACAGCGCGCAGCGCGCTCTGGTGGCTGAGCCAGCCGACCGGCTTCCCCCGCTCGGAGTCGAGGACAGGTACTCCGGTGCCGGAGGCCGACAGCAGGGTGTGCAGGGCCTGAGCGAGCGGCTGGTCCGCGGTGACCGGCCTGGGTGGCTCGGTGAGCTGCTCGACGCGCGTCGGTGCGGCATCCGGCTGCTCGGCGAGGGCTTCCGCCACCGCCTGGGTCGTGACGACGCCGATGTACTTCCCGGTGTCGTCGACCACGGGGAGGGCGCCGTGACCGGACAGGCTGAGCAGGTCTGCGGCGTCCGCGAGCGTGATGGAGGCGGGCAGGGGCGAGGGGAGCGGTTCCATGACGACGCCCACGCGCTGAGTGCTGATGCGCGCGCCGGGGGCCGGGCCTTCGAGGTCGATGCCGCGTCGGCGCAGCTTGAGGGTGTAGATGGTGTCATGGGCCAGCAGGCGGCTGGTGGCGGTGGCCAGCACGATGGCCAGCATCAACGGCAGGATGATCGAGTACTCGCCGGTGAGCTCGAAGAGGATCACCACGGCGGTGATCGGCGCTCGGGCCGCGCCGGCGAACACGGCACCCATGCCGACGAGCGCGTACGCACCCACCGAGCCGCCCGGACCGGGCAGCAGGTGGTGGACGCCGATGCCGTACACGGAGCCCAGCATCGCACCGATGAACAGGCTGGGCGCGAAGACGCCGCCCGAGCCGCCGATGCCGATGGTCAGGCTGGTCGCCAGCATCTTGCCGACCAGCAGCAGGAGCAGAAGGCCGACCGCGTAGCCGCCCTCCGTCGCCTTCTCAAGCACCGGGTAGCCGACGCCGTACATCTCGGGCAGCGCCAGCAGCACCAGGCCGAGCGCCAGTCCGCCCACCGCAGGGCGCAGCCACTCCGGGCCGCGCCAGAGCCAGTCGCAGGCATCCTCGATCAGGTACAGGACGCGTGCGAAGCCCACCCCGACGACGGCTGCGATCACGCCGAGCAGGGCGAAGAGACCGTACTGAGTGAGGTGGTCGACGTGGAAGTCCGGCAGGTTCAGGAAGGCGGTGTCACCGAAGGCGGTTCGTCCGATGATGCTCGCCGTGACACTCGACAGCACGGTCGCGCCGAACGCCTCCGCGGAGAAGGCGCCGAGGATCAGCTCCATGGCGAAGAAGACGCCGGCCAGCGGTGCGTTGAAGGTGGCGGCTATGCCGCCCGCCGCGCCGCAGGCTACGAGGAGCTTCATGCGGGCCTCGGTCACCTTCGCGGTTCGGCCCAGCGTGGAGCCCAGGGCCGAGCCGATCTGCACGATCGGTCCCTCGCGGCCCACCGAGCCGCCCGAGCCGATGGTCAGCGCCGAGGCGAGCGTCTTGACGACGGCGACCTTCGGGCTGATCCGGCCGCCGCGCTGGGCGACCGCGAGCATCACCTCGGGCACACCGTGTCCGCGCGCTTCCTTGGCGAAGCGGTTCACGAGCGGCCCGTAGAGCAGTCCGCCGACCACCGGGGCGAGGAGGACGAAGCACGGGCCGAGCCACGGGACATGCGGATTGTCGGCGCCCGGAGCCGCCGCGTAGTCGGCGTGACCGGAGAAGAGACGGGTGAAGGTCTTGATGCACCAACGGAAGACGATCGACCCCACGCCGGCCCCGGCGCCCACCAGGACGGCGAGTGCCATCAGGCCCCAGTGAGCGGTCCGGAGCGCCCCCGGCCTCGGTGCGGGGATGAGAGCCCTCGTTGCCGTATCGGACGCTGGCTTCCCATCCGTTGCTGCCGGTGTGGCACTCATCGGTTCCCCTTCCATACCTTTGCATTATGCAAAATAACGGGGCGGCCTGCCACCTGTCCGTCCTTCGGGACCGGGCCGCGCACTTTGCTGCTCGCGGCCAACGACCTTCTTGACTTGACCTTTGCTCAGTGCAAACAATAAATGAGGGGCGTAGGAGGGCGGTGTGCATCGATGAGAGCCGTTATTTGTGGGGCCGGGACCACGGGACTTGTGCTGGCTGACCGCCTGCACGACGCACTCGGCTGGGAGGTCGTTGCCCTCGAGGAGGCTTCGCAGGCTCGGACCGGCGATGCCCCAATCGCCTTCTTCGGGCCCGCATATGACGCCACTGAGGTGCTGAAGGCCCTGTCATGGCTGGATGAGCTTTATCCGGCATCCGCGGCCGCCCTTGTGGACGAGCACGGGCGGTGCCGCGTCGAACTCGGATACGAGCGGTTCGCCCACTCCGTCGACGGGGCGCGTGCTGATCATCATGCTGCGTGACCCCGGCCTCGCCAAGGCTGGGCGCCCCTGACCGTGGGCCTCAGGTTCGGTGCGGGTTCCGCATCGCAGCGCAGGCGGACGGCGCGCGTCGCGCACACCGACGGGGGGCCATCGTGGCCGTCACACCGCCGCGCCCGCCTCCGACGTTCCTGAGCGTGCACGGAAGCCGGCGACCGTTTCCTGCCGCACGCATACCATCAGGCGGCGGATGACTCTCCATGCACGGTGTGAGGGCAAGTTTGCCCAACCGCCCATACCGACAACAGATGTTCCTGGCGGTCACGATGCAGGTCGGCCCTGACGCGGGGCATCAGTCCGCTTCGGCGCGTGCCTCGACGTCCTGGATGCCGGTGGGGCGCCCGGCGCGGATCCATCGCGCGTAGAGGCCGGCCGCGATGAGCAGGGTCGTGGCCAGGGACAGCATCGGCCAGCCGCGCAGCAGGTTCACCGCGAGAGTGAAGGCGACCGCCGCTGCGGCCAGGCCGTTGACCCATGCCAGGCCCGGCTTCTGTTCCCGGCGGGCGAAGCGGGCCATGGCGACGAGGCCGACCAGGAAGCTGACGAAGACCGCGACCGCGTAGAACAGGACGAGTTCCTGCTCCTGACCCGCTGCCGCGACGATGATCAGTGCGGCGGCCGCCAGGTAGACCACCACCGACCAGTACGGGGTGTGGTGCCGGTTGGTCCGGCCGAGGACCGGCGGCAGTACGCCCGGCCGGTCGGCCGTACCCGCCAGCGCCTTCAGCAGTCCGGGCCCGGCCTGGAAGGAGGAGCTGGCCGCGGCGAGCAGCAGCAGGGAGCTGGTCAGCTGGAAGGCGCCGTACAGCCAACCCGGTCCGGCCGCGGCGTGCGCGATGTCCGCGATCTGCGTGGAGTCAGCACCGGGAATGCCGATGCGCAGCTGTACGCCCAGTGCGGTCAGGGCCAGCGTCAGCCCGCCGACGATGATCAGCAGCAGCGCGAGAGTACCGCGGCCGAAGCGGCGACGGTGGGTGTCGTCCAGCTGTCCGAGCTGCGCGATCGCGGTCGACGGCGCCTCGACGCCTGTGGCCAGCGCCATGGCGACCGGGAAGGCCAGCACGGCGGCGAGGACGGCCGATCGGCCCGGGTCGCTCGTGCCGGCGGCGTGGCCGGTGGCGTGCGGCGAGGTGAAGCCGAGGACGAGGACGGCGACGGAGATGAGGACGAAGGCCACGGTCATGACGGCGAACAGCAGCCGTCCGCCGTGCCCGAACCATGTCAGCCCCGCGACCACCAGAAGCAGCAGCAGCGCGAGCGGGACGCGGAACGGGGCCAGGCCCGGGAAGAGGGCGATGACGGCGCTGGCCGCGGCCGCGATCGAGATACCGATGGTCAGCACGAAGTCGACGACCAGGGCGCCGATGGGCAGGAACGTCCAGCGGGGGCCGAACGCCCGCCCGGCCGCGGCCGCCGCGCCGCCGCCTTTGGGGAAGCGCCGCACGAGCTGCCAGTAGTTCGCAGTGACGATCACGACAAGCCCGATGACCAGGCTCATCGTGGGCAGCAGCAGTGCAAGGTCGCCGTGCAGCGCACGCAGCGCCGCCTCGATCGCATACGCCACCGAGGAGACTGGGTCTGCGATCACTGCGAAGGCGAACGCGAAGAAGAGAACGGAGCGGCGTGGGCCGGGCGCGACGGGAGGCGCGGTCGCAGACGTGGCGGCGGCCGACTTCAAGGGGGTCACGTGAAGACCTTCCTGGACGTCCTGACGGACGATTTGGCTGAAGACGCTTCGCCGACCAGGCTTCCCGGCACACCGCTGTCAAAGCTACGTCAAAGGCACGTCAGTGGGGTGTTAGGGACGCATCAAGATTCCCTCCGGCGTCGACTCGGTGCAGGTGAGCGGACCACAGGGCCCACCAGTCGGGCCTTCTTGACACATAAGCTTTGCATAGTGCAAAAAAGAGAGTGGTGCCCAAAAGTCCGTCCCGATCGCCCCGGGAGCGGAGGAAGGCGGTGTGCACCGATGAGAGTCGTCATCTGCGGGGCCGGGATCGCAGGGTTGGCCCTGGCCGGCCGCCTGCACAATCTGCTCGGCTGGGAGGTCGTGGTCCTGGAGAAGGCTCCGGGGCCGCGGGCCGAGGGATACATGATCGACTTCTTCGGCCCCGGCTACGACGCGGCGGAGGCCATGGGGGTGCTGCCCTGGCTGGAAGAACTGAGTTATCCGGTGTCCGAGGCGGCTTTCCTGGACGAGCACGGGCACTGCCGTGCCAGGCTCGGGTACGGCCCGTTCGCCCGTGCCATGAACGGGCGTCTGCTGAGCATCATGCGGCCTGATCTCGAACTGGCCCTGCGCGAACGGTTGTCGCTGGCTGTCACTCTGCGCTTCGGGGTGGGTCCGACCCGTATCGACATGCGGGCGGACGGCGTCCGCATCACCCTCACCGACGGCAGCAGCATCGAAGCCGACCTCCTCGTCGGCGCCGACGGCATCCACTCCACCGTGCGCGCCCAAGTCTTCGGCGAACAGACGAGACACCTACGCCACCTCGGCTACCACACCGCCGCATTCACCTTTGCCGACCCCGTGATTCATGCGGAACTCGGCGATCGCTTCTGCCTCACCGAAACCGCCGTACGCCAGATGGGCCTGTATGCCCTGCGTGACGGCAAGGTCGCCGTGTTCGCCGTGCATCGTGCCACCGATCCCCAACTCCCCGCGGACACCCAGACCGCTCTGCGCAACGAGTACGGCTCACTCGGCTGGCTCGTCCCCCAGGCCCTGGCCAAGTGTCCGCCGGCCCGGCAGATCTACTACGACCAAGTCGCCCAGGTGGTCATGGCGAGCTGGAGCCGAGACCGGGTCGTACTGGTCGGCGACGCCTGCCACGCCGTGTCCCTACTCGCCGCGCAAGGCGCCTCCCTGGCTATCGGCGGAGCCTACGTCCTGGCCGACCAACTCGCCCGGGCCTCCCGCGTCGAGGACGCGCTGCACGCGTACGAACGCCTGTGGCGGCCGGTCATCACACACCGGCAGCGCGTTGCTCGCCGGGCCGCCCGCTGGTTCATACCCGAATCACCGCTGGCCCTGAGGATCCGACGCACTGCCGTACGGCTCTCCGACCTGCCTGGTGCGCGTCGCCTCGTCGGCCTCTCACTCGCCGGGAGACAGCGCCCGCCTCTGCGGCAACTCGCTTCGATCCCGGCCTGGGTGACGGAGAACCGTGGCACTGACGCCGTTCGCGACGGGGCGAGTCCACGCAGGCCGTGAACACTCCGAGGCAGTAACGGCCCCACCGCCCGGAAGGTGTCCATGCCACTGATCCCCAGCCCTGGTCCGGGCACCATCGCCACATTCGGAGGCGAGGGCGTCCAGAGAAGCTCGGGAGGTAACGGAGAAGGCCAAGACGGAGGCCGAACGCATCCTCGAGGAAGCAAGGTCGCAGGCAGCACAGCTACTAGAAGAGACTGCCGGTCTGCGAGTCGATCAGTAGGTGGTCGTCGAGGCAAACGTCGTCGGGGTCTAGTGGGCCGCTAGATGTCAATGCGCGGGCTTGGGGGCCGCTGCATCAGGGTGCCTGCAGCCTCGGTCAGGCTGACCTTCTTGTGGAGCAGGGTGGAGACCACAGACGTGATCGGCATCTCGACGTCGCAAACGTGGGCGAAGGGAGAACGGCCTGCGCGCGACCGGCAGCCGCTGGGGTACCAGCGGAAGGGCGCGTCGTTGATGTTGTCGTGTCGGGGTTCGAGGTCGACCGCGGTGCCGCCGTGGAGCTCGGCCGTGCACCATACGCAGTGTGCGCCGCGGTCACCTCGGCGGGGGCGGGCAGGTCGAGCTGGGCCAGCCTGTCGCGAGTACCTGCGACTTCGGGGCATCCGGCACGCCATCCCGGAGAAGACCGACAGTCGGGCCGTCCGCCTGCGCAAGGGGTCACGAGGCGGGGGGCCACCGGGTTTCGACGAGGAACGGTACAAGCGGCGCAATACCGTCGAGCGGGCCATCAACAAGCTGAAGAACTCCCGCGCCGTCGCGACTCGCTACGACAAGCGTGCCTACGTCTTCCTCGGCACTGTCACCGCGGCCGCGCTCGTCATCCGGCTGAAGTCCTGAGGGCCTCCAAAGCCGGTCACCATCCCGGATCAGCCGGGCGCTGATGCCCGCACGGAATGATCGTGCCGTTCTTGTCGACGACCTCGGAGGAGTTGGCCGAGTTCACCCACACGGTGATGCCCTGCGCATGGACGACTACGTTGAACGGCGACTCCTCCGGCTCCAGCTCCGTCACGACGGTGAACTGCTCACCGGGGCACATCCAGTGGTCAGTTCCCCAGGGCTCCACCCACAAGCAGAGCATGCCCTCGGTCTCGTTGCTCACGCTGGTCTTCGACACGCCACAACCCTAGCGAGCAGCATGATCGGCCGGACAGCTCCTGGTGGTGCTGGAGAGGGTGCAGTGAAGCGGGTCCTCTGATGAGGCCGATACCCGTGGGGGTCTGCTGCGAACGAGTTGTCGTGGGGATCCGTAGAAGAGGGTGCAAGGGGCTCTCGCGGACACGTGGGAGTCAAAGTCCGGGGCCTGCTCGCCAGGATTGGCCGTCGCAACGAGCAGGCCCCGTAGCCGAAAGGACCCTCAGGGTGACGGCTGCATCGGGTGGGTCACTTTCAGGGGGGCCGGGGTGGTTCGCTCAGTGGCTCTCGGTGGGGGATGCGCGCAGCGCTACTCGATGTCGACGCCGTGTGCGCGGGCTAGTCCGGCCAGACCGTCCGCCCAGCCCTGACCGACCGCGCGCAACTTCCACACCGGCCCTGCGCCGGTGGTGTGCCGGTACAGCTCGGCGACGACCATGGCGCGGATGCCGGGGTCGGCGGGGGGCTGGAAGGTCCAGGCCGCTCCGGAGGCGCAGTCCACGTGCAGGGCGGCGTGGGTGAGGGCGCCGCAGGTGAGACCGGCGGCGACGTCCATGGTGACGGCGATGGCGACACGCTGGACGTGCTGGGGCAGCGCGGCGGGGTGAAGGACCGCGCGTTCGACGGTGTACGGGCCTTCGGCCTGCGTGCCCAGCAGGCGGGCGGCGCCCCCGGCGGCCGAGGGCTGGTTGTAGAAGACGAAGTCCTCATCGCAGGTGACCCGGCCGCCCCCATCGGTCAGGAACAGCGTGAGGTCGGCGTCTGCGCCGGCGAAGGTGAAGGCGATGTGCATTCCCTGCCGGGCTTCCTGCGGGAGTACCAGGTTCTGCCCGGGTGCGAGCACCGTCGCAGGGGCGTGGCTCGGCGGGGCGGGCGCCAAGGTCGGCAGGGCGGGCGTGGGGCCCGGCATGGTGGGCGTGGGGCCTGGTGGTGCCATGGACGGCGGCGCCGATGGGGTCTGCTGGTTCTTCCACTCGGCGAAGGGGCGGATGCGGTAGTGATCCGGTGGGGGAGCGGAGTGCGCCCCAGGCACGTTGGCGCGGAGGTCACCGTCCAGGTCGGCCAGGGTGGCATCGCCGCGGCCCGGGTCGTCCTGGGCGTGGTCGAGGAGACTGTGCAGCCCGGGCAGCCGGCTGGTGTCCAAGGGCTTGATGGTGCTGGACAGGTTCCCGGAAGCGGTGGTGGCGACCGCGCAGGCGACGTCCTGACCGATGTCGAGGAACCGCAGCGCGTCGTTCGCCTCCTGCCAGGGCCCGGCTTCGACGGCCTGGCGTGTCCAGCGGCCGTAGGCCACGAAGCCGAGCCGCTGGGTGTCGGGCAGGCGGGTGAGCACGGCCAGGTCGACGGCGGTGATCCCGGGCGCGACAGCGAATGCCTCTTTGAGCGTGGCGACGAGGTTCGACCCCATGGAGGTGAGCCACCACAGGGTGCGGTCCCTCTTGGTGAGCTTCTTGAGGGTGGGGCGACCACTGGGGGTGAGGCCGGGCGTCTGGTCGGGGAGCGTGTCGATGTCCTGCTGCCGCATCACCACCGACAGGACCGAGCCGTCGACTCCCACCGCACAGCCTGCGGCCGGGTTGTCGGAGAAGGCGTAGTTGACCATCTCGCATACGGTTTCCTCGTCGTTGCCGAGCAGGGACCGCCACCACTGATCGGCCTCGGCGGCGAGCCGCTCGTGGACGCCGTGCAGGCGGGCCTCTTCGGCGGCGAGATAGATCGGGGCGTCCGTTTCGGCGCGCTGCTTGGCGGCGGCGCGCTCGGCGCGGGCGAAGATCCCCAGCCCCGCGACATGGTGCGCCTGGGCCTCCGCCAGGGCCCAGGCCAGGCCCAGCTGTGGGGGCCCCGGCACCACCGGCGGTCTGATCGGGGTGAAGGACTGAAGGTGGACGCTGGTCGTCTGCCGCCTCAGCTCCTGCAGTTGGGCGATCGCGGCGTCGCGCTGTGCCTCCTGCTGAGCCCGCTCGGCCTGGCGGCGGGCACGGTCCAGCTGCGCCGGCGAGGGGGCGACGGTCCGATTCCGGCTTGTGCCGGTGCGGCGCCCCCTACTCAGCGAGCTCAAGGCGTAGAGCGGGCCCACTCCGGAGGAGACCCGCGTGCCGCCGCTGCCCACGCTGATACGCGCGGCCCGGGGCCCCGCGGATGCGCGCACGCCCCGAGTCGAGACCCGCACGCTCATTCCTGGCACACCCACACGGAACCCGAAAGCCATGGTTTCCTCTGCATCCTTGCTGTGATCCGGGGCCTGCCGGATGGGGCACTTGTACCCGCCTGCTGCGACGGCGCGGCCAGCTGCGCTCACGGCTCGGTCGGCCGTGCCACGCGCTGCGTCTCCTAGCTGAAGAAGACGGCAACACCGCCGTGGTGCGAGCAGGCGCCCTGGTGATGGGCGGCGTAGCTGTACGTGCCGTCGTTGCACAGGGCGGTGGCCCCGGCCGGGTGGGACGTTCCGCCCCCCGAGCTGGAGGAGCCGCCCGCCGACGAATTGCTGCCCCCACTGCCGGAGGAACCGGAACTCGACTGGTGTGTCGCCGGTGCCGCGGGCTTGACCGTTTTGGTCACGGTCACCGTGGGGTGCGGCGTGGCCGTTCTGGTGACCGCGACCGTGACCGTGGGAGCCGGCGCGGCCGTCTGGGTCGCGGTCGCCGTGACCGTGACTTTGGGGTGCGGCGTGGAACTGGAACTGGCCTCGCTGGATCCCGTACTCGCGATCGTGGCACCGATGACGAACAGCGTGAATCCGCCGGCCCACACACGCTTGCGCTTGTGCAACGGGCGGATGTCAGGCATGCGGACGGGCTCCGGCGGGCGGACGGACCACGGCGGACCGGGCTGGTTCTGACTCACGTGGCGACCCCCCACTGCGGAACTTTCGGACGCCTTGTGGCCCGATCAGTTGAGCACTTTACAAATTTTCCCTGCAATGCACACATACCCGTTACGTAATCGCGATGACTCGCTTGCCGCCCCGAGCCGTGGCACGTGCTTCGGGGGGCGTAGTTCGCGTGCCTGAACGCCGTCAACGCGCGTACTTCGCACAGGCGTTTGACCAACATCGTCTGCTCGACGCCGGGCACGGTCGGCGAGTCGGGCGTGACGTCGGCGGGCACGCATACGAAGTGCTCAGCGCGCAAGCTGTTGGCGGCCGTCTTGCCCCGTCCGCCGCTTGGGCGGTGGTGTGGTCGTGTCGCTCGCATCGATGCCCAGACCCATCGGTGTTCTCACGCCCGGTATCTCGCCGCTCTGCAGCGTCGAGGCACCCGCGCCTGCCGCTACCTGCAGCGCTTTGCCGCTCGACGAGGACTGTGCCACCGGCGCTCTGCCCGGTGCGATGATCGCATGATGAAGCCCCCTGGCTCTCGCGGCTGGGGGTCTTTCGCCCGTTCGGGACCGGCTTACTTCAGGCTGTTTTCGACGGCCTCGAAGATGTCCGCGTCCGTCTCCTTCTGCCAGTCCGGCAGGTCCGGCCAGTCGGCCACGTACCCCGGCTTCGGGTCCTCGAAGTGCTTGAACATCTGTGCCGTCCAGCACGTCGCGACGAAGCGGCCCTTCTGTTCGCGCGACAGGCGGGAAGCGTGGCTGGCACTGAGTTCGAGGGACTGGCGCACCTGCTCGTACACGGCGCCGGCCGCACCGCGTTCCCACTCGGGCGTGTCCTCCCAGGGAGTCACGTAGCTCGGCTTCGGCTCGCCGGGGAAGTGCTTGTGCACTCCAGCGATCCACGCTTCGCGGAAGACCCGCGCGCCCTCAATTGTCATGCCGTCCTCTTCTCGTCACGCTGTCAGAGTGCCGATCTCGGCCTTCAACTCGGCGATGTGCCGGTCGCGCCCGAAGTTGGCCAGCTCGGCAGTCAGGGTTTGGAGTCTACGGGCGACGTACCCGGACCCGGAGGCCCGTGCCAGCCGCAGGGCTTCGAGCCCGTAATGCATGACTTGCTCCGAGTCCGTGCGCTTGGTGCCAATGGCGGCCAGATCGACGAGCACCGCGCCTCGGCGCCGAAAGGAGTGACCCGCGGCCAGAGGAGCGAGCGTCAGGGCATGCTTCAACGCGGTCTCGGCCAGGTCGAGTCGGTTGAGTTGCAGATACCGGGCGCCTCGCTCCTCTGCAAGCCGCGAGCCATCGAAGCGCAGCCATCCGCCGTTCGATACCTGCCCGCTGAGGCTGGCCACCCTTTCCGCGTCGTCCAGGGCTTCCTCGCAGGCGTTGAAGTCACCGAGCCCGGCGAACGCCTCCGCCTGCACGGCTGCGGCCCAGTGTCTGGTCGCAAGGCCGCTGTCTCCGCGCAGGGCGACGCGGCGTGCGGCCCCCAGGGTGTCCGCGGCTCGCTTGTAACAGCGCTCGGACAGGTCTACGTAGGCGCTCCGGATCAGGGCGCACGCCCACAGGTCCCAGGCGCCGACCTCCTTGCTCGCACTGGCTGCAAGAGAGTACGAGGCTGCGGCATCGTGGTACCGGTTGGCGTCGAAGGCCAGCTCGCCCGCCAACTGGAACAGGTCGCCGGCCGCGAAGCACAGCGGCCCCGCCTGGGCCCGCCCGTCGCGCAGCGCATCGTTTACGGCGGTGAGTTGAGACTGCACTACCGGGAACACAGAGCGTTTGGCGCGGGCGAGTCGATACACCTGCCACAGATGGCCGTTCATGCGTCCGAAGTCGTCGGCGCTGTCCTCGAGGGCGTCCACCTCACCGCCAGGTATGGCGGCGACCGTACCGGACACCGCCATGAGGCGCAGAAACTCGCGTCGGATCATGTCGTCTGGGTCCCCTGGGACGTGGTGGGCACTCGACGCCGGCCCTTCGGGCTTCGGCTGCACCTCGGCTGAATTGAGTAATGCATCGAGTTCGTCGAGGTCCATCTGTAACACCTCGGCGACCTTCAGCCGCTGCGGAGGCTGGGGCCTGGATTTGCCCGTCTCCCATCGGCCTACGGTGCGCCGGTCGACGCCTACAGCGAAGGCGAACCCCTCCTGGGTGAAGCCCCGGCCTCTACGTCGGTCGGCGATGCTCATGCACGCCCCCTTCCCCGACTGCTGCTGCCCGCAATCCTGGCGCCTGTCCCATGTCCCAGAGACGTCCCCACACTGCCCCATGGACGCCGTGGTCCGCACGCCCTTCACGCGGAACGCTGTCTTCATCCGGTCAGACCACCGGCAGCCAGCGAGGGACACGCCGTGAAGACCCAGATCAGCAGATTCGAAGTGACAGAGTCAGCCGAGGGCGGCGTACCGATCGACGTCGAGCTGATCCAGGACAGCCCCGAGGCGGCCCTCTCGTCGAGGCTCTTTTGCTGCGGCGGCGCATTCGACGCCGTGCACATCAGCGAGGTCATTCACGCTGCCGCCGGAAGCGATGAGCCGGAGGCCGCCCGACCACTACCCGGTTCGGGTCCGACTCGCCGCGAGATGCTCCGCTACTCCGTCCTGGTCGGATATAGCAGGGGTCGCCGACGGGAGTGGCAACCAGTGGGAGATGAGGTCGGGTTCACGGTCGTCGGCGACTACCTGGGTGTCCAGGCCGTGGACGCCACCACCCCTACCGCACGCAGCGCCTGGTGCGTGGAGCTGGGCGGCCTCGGCGACTTGGCCCCGCGGGAGGCGGTGTCGCAGCTCGTCCACATCGGCCGCTGCCATCTCGTGCACGCAAAGAAGCAGATCAGTGGGTGACGTCATGACGGGCAGACGCGGCACGGCCCAGGGCCGCCCGGGTGAGAAGGCGGCCGCGGGCCGAAGTTTGCCCCGCCGAGCGGAGTCCGTGCCGGTCGCCCGCCGCCTCGTGCGGGCAGCCCTCGCCGACTGGGAACTGCAGGGCCTGAGCGATACGGCGGAGCTGGTCGTCACCGAGTTGGTGACCAACGCGGTCCGCCACGCCCATCACGACATGATCCGGGTGACGGTCCGCCGCTTGAACCACGAGCTAGTACGGGTGGCCGTTATTGACAAGAGCCGGGCCATGCCGGTGCTGCTCCCTCCCTCGCAGGACGCCGTCGGTGGCCGGGGCATGGCCATCGTGGACGCCGTCTCTGTCCGCTGGGGCACGGAGCGGCTGCCCTGGGGCAAACGGGTCTGGGCCGACCTGGAGCAGGAGCCCACCCCCGTGCAGGACCGCATCCCCATGTTCGCCACTCAGCGAGGCCAGGCGGTCTACGTCCTCATCGCGGTGGCGCTCGCGGCCCTGCTGGTCGCCGCCGTCGCCCACGGATAGGCGTCCTCCCCAACACCCACCTCGGGCCGGTCGCTGCGAACCGATCAGCTCCCTGACCGCAGAACCCGCTTCCTCCGCTGCGGGGTCTCTGGCCGGGGGGCAGCCCAGACCTCCCGGCCGGCCCTCCGTGGGGGAGTGACGGCAGTCAGGACACCGGTCCCGGCCGTTGCCGACCCCAGGCGGCCGGGACCAGCCCACCCGCAGACTCCCGCCCCGATCCGGGCGGCCGACCCCTCATGGAGCCCGCATGCATTCCCTGATCGCCAGTCCGTTCCTGGATCAGCACGTGCTGGTCCGTCCGGGCAGCCGCGGCGGCGCCCTGCTCCCCGTGGAGCGGTACGAGGAGCTGTGCGCCCTCGACTCCACAGCGCCGCCCCCGGCCTGGCTCGCCGACGCGGTCCGCGAGCAGTGGGAAGACCTGGACGTGACCGGCCGCCCGCCCAGTGACTTCCTGCTCGTACGGCAGCCGTCCACCTGGGGCTACGGAAAGGCCTCCTGGGAGGTCAACCTGGGCTGCAACTACAAGTGCAAGCACTGCTACCTGGGCCTCAAGGTCAACTCAGGCATGCCGTGGGAGGACAAGCGGCAGTGCCTGGACATCATGGCCAAGGCTGGCGTGCTGTTTCTCCAGGTCACCGGCGGCGAGCCGACCATCGACCGCGATTTCCTGCGCGCGTACCGATACGCCTGGGAACTCGGCATGATGATCACGGTCTCTACGAACGGCTCCCTGCTGTGGCGGGAGAATCTGCTCCGCCTGTTCAAGCAGTGCCCGCCGTACCGCGTCACGGTGTCCATGTACGGCGCGACTAAGGCCAGTTACGACGAGCTGACCCAGCGCGAAGGCGCGTGGGACCAGTTCGTGCAGGGCATGAACGCCGGCCGCCACGCCCGCCTGCCGCTACGCATGAGCATCGTCGTCACCGACGACAATGGCCACGAGGAGCAGGCCATGGTCGACCTGAGCCGGTCGTGGGGCGTCGAGTTCGAGGTTTTCACGAACATGACGCCGACGATCTACGGCGGCGGCGAGGTGCTCACCGCCCAGTCCAAGGAGCACCTGCGGCTCCGTAAGACCTTCACCGGCTGCAACGCCGGACACACCTTCTTCCACATGGACCCGCACGGCTTGGTGTCCATTTGCAAGATCGGCCGCGACGACCAGATCAGTCTGCCCCACGAGGGCATCCAGGGCCTCGCCCGGCTGGGAGCGATCGCGGACCGCCTGATGCTTCGGACCGGCGGCTGCTCAGGCTGCACGCTCGCCGGTACCTGCCGCGTGTGCAGGCCCCTGGCCAAGCACTACCAGGAGGCGAAGGCCCCGCTGGCGGCTTACTGCCAGCACGGACAGAAAGCAGGGTGAAGATGACCGCTGTAGCAGTCGAGATCGCACCGTTCTCGCCGAGGCGTCCGCTCCCAGGCGACGACAGCCCCGAGCAGGGCGGCCGGCCGTACTTCACGCGGCCGGTCCTGGCACCGGTCACGCCGGTGGCCCGGATCACCGGTATCGCTGACATGGACACCGTGATGGACAGCGCGAAGTGCTCGTGCGCCGCCGGTGACGACAACCCGCACTAACGGTGTGATTCGCACCTGATCAGGTGCTGGACGCGCAGGCCCCGGACGTGACTTCGGCTGGGGCCTGCGGCGTACGCGCCGTCTGGGTAGCGTGCATGCATGCGCTTTCACTGGGGCTGGATCGAGCCCGTGATGCCCGTGCCGTACGTGCCGACCCTCGGTCCCGTGCGGCGGGAAGACCCCCTGCCCGACCTGTTCGAGGCCGTCGTGGACATCGCCGGAAGCGGGCGCTTTCTCCCGTATGACAAAGACCGCCGCTGGTCCGACATCAAGACCGAACGCGTTCTGGTCGACGCCCTCGAGCACGACCGGACGCTGACGCTCGTGCCTACGTTCGCCGTGCGCGGCGCCGGCGTCGTCAAGGTCTACGTGTACGGGGCGGCGCCCGATAGCCTGACGGCCGGCGCCGACCTGGCCCGCAAGCTCGCCGCCACCCACGGCGCCGCAACGGCCCGCGTGGTGTGGTTCGTCGGCCCTGAGCAGCCGGAGGCGTACGCCCAGGGAGTGGGGACACGCGTCCAGCTCAAGGACTTCACTCACGGGCCGGGCGAGGCGCCGGCCGTGCCGGTCTACCAGGACAAGCAGCTTCACGAGGGCGCAGGATTCGAGGGGTTCGCCGCGCAGATGGCCGGCGACGGGTTCGCCTTTCTGCATCAGCAGATGCTGGCCGGGACCGTCGGCCCCGTCCTCACCGTCCTCCACGACGGCCGCGTCGCCGGCGCCATCGGTCCCATGGAGACCATGCTCGACGCCACGCACTGCGCCCGCCTGCTGCCCCAGTACTTCGGGGTGCTGCCCCAGTACCGGGGCCACGGCTACGGCCGGGCCCTGTGGCGCGCTGCGATGCATTGGGGATACCAGCACCGCGCCGCGTACCAGCTCCTGCAGACCGAGGTGGGCGGAGCCTCCGACCACTTGTGCGCGGCCGAGGGCCTGACATCGCTCGGATTCGTCAACCAACGAGACGCCTGACGCCGACTGGCACCACCTCGGCGGGGAGGTCCTGGCCCTCCTCCGAGGGTTCTGGCGACCTGGGACGTTGACGCGAGTACGGCCGCCGTCCTCGCCACCCTCGCGGCAGCCGCTCCAACCCCGCAGCCGCACGCAGCGTCCACGTCTGGATCGAAAGGCCGCACGTGCAGCAGTTACAGCCCGTATGCCGCTGGCTGGCAGCGCCGCCGTGGGACGATCATCGTGCTGCGTGTGCCGCTAGAGCGTCAGGCTGCGGACGGGTTTGCCGTGAGCTGTGCGCAGTGGGCCAAGGACTGCGAGAAAGTCTGCTCGGCCAGGGAACGCGGCGCCGTCTTCGGCCCTCGTTCGGGTATGACCCTTGTGCCCGGTCGCTGCTGGGGCCTCGCCCGCGTTGACCAGATGCCCGTCGTGGGGGGAAGGACGCACCCGTGAACTCATTCAGTGAGCCGGTCCTGCCCCCGGCCGAATCGCCGCCTGTCCGCACGGGTGTCGAGCCGTACCAGGAGCCGTGTGCGGGGCTTGAGTCCGAGACGGATGACGAGCCTGCTGTCGACACCAGCGCAGCGTTACGTTTTCGCGATGCCGCCCTGGTCGAGCTTCTCCCTGCCCAACCCACGCTGTATCAGCGGGGATTGCCCACCGAAGCGCTCGACGAGGACCAGGTAGCTTTCCTGACGCCCGGACAACGCGCCCCTGTCATCCCGGCTGCGCCGCGGGCCCCCGCACCCACCACCGTATGCCCGACGACCGGCTGCCCGGACCTTGAGGTCTTCTTCGTCCACGAGAACTTCGAAAAGACACGGCGCGCGATCAGCGCCCTGTTACGCGAGGATCCCACGCAGGCACAGGACATCACGCAGGAGGCGTTCGTGATCGTCTACGAGCGCTGGGACCGGGTGTCACGGATGGACAACCCCCTCGCCTACGTCAAGAAGGTGGCCTGGCGGCTCGCCCTGAAGTGGCTGCAAGCCCGAAAACGCGCGCGCGAAGTGGAGGCCGCGCTGCCGATGCCGGTTACGGACGGCGGGGCCGAAGCGGCGGGGATCATCGCGCGCATCGACCTCGTGCGTGCATTCTTGCGTCTGAGCCACGCGCACCAGGAGGTCCTCGCGCTGTCGATGTCCGGTCTGGATCCGCAGGACATTGCCCCGCTCCTCGGTATCCCGGCCAGGACCGTGCGCACCCGTCTCTTTCGGGCGCGCAAGGCATTGGCGGCGCATCTTGAAGACCCCCGGGAGGGACAGTCATGAAGCACGGCAACGACTCCGGCTCGGCCACTGCGGGTGCCGACACCGCCAATGCCTGGCTCGCCGGGATCAAGGCGGAGGCCGCCCGCCGGCAAGAAGTCCGCGACGTGTCGGCGATGAGCGAGGACGAACTCATCGACGAGGCCGCACGCGGCATGGCCGAACGCCGTGCAGCGCGACACGACTTCATCGGCGCCTTGGCCTGGGAGGAGATCGCCGAAGGCACGCGCAGGAGGGAAGAACGCAGCGATCCGGCCGCGCCCTGCCACGTCGACGAATCCGGATTTCCTGCAGTGGAACGGACCAGCAGCGATTGATCCGTGTAGTGCGAGCGAGAGCCCGGGGGTGGCGTCCGACCGCTGATGCGCGGCCGTGCTCCTCCCCTGGGGCATGGGGCGAGGACCGTGCCGTCCCGGTGGATCCCCGATGATCGACACTTTGCTGGCCGCCTTGCGCTCCCGGCTCGACGCCCTGGCCGAACACGGCGACGTGGCCTTGCTCCTGGACGACCAGGCGGTCCAGCAAGCTCGCCTCCTCGTGGCAGCGCTCCCCGCTGAGGGAGATGACGCCGGCACGGGCCCTGCCGCACTGGAGGCGTTGCGTGTCGCGGCCCTGGTGCACTGGCACCGCTACTGCCTGCGAGGAGCAGCTACCGCAAACGCCCAAGCCGCAGAGGAGGAGGAAGACGAGGACCGCGTGGCGGCCATCGCGCTCTTCTCCCGAATCCATCGCCATGACGCCCTGGCAGTTCCCGATCCCCTGCTGCCACTGATCGATACCGCGGGCGACGTCACCGAGGACGAGCCGGCCGGCTGGAACGGCATGGCCCAGCCCTACCTCGACCGGTACGACAGCACCGGCGACCCTGCCGACCTGCGAACGGCCGTCCAACTGCTGGCGGCCGCGCTCGACGCCACGCCAGAGGAGTCACCGGAACGCCCCGAGATCGTCCTCCGCTTCGCCGGAGCGCTGATGTCCTTGCACCAGGACACAGGTGATGAGCCGGTTCTGGATTTCTGTATCGATACCACGCGGGCCGAGACGCGGTACACGCAAACGACGGACCACGGCGCGGCGGCCTTCTCGGCCCTAGCGGCCGCCCTACTCGTCCGCTTCGCCCAGCGCCGTGAACCGGAAGCATTGGAGGAGGCCGTACGGGCTGCGCACCGGGCAGTGGAGCTGGCCCTGCGGGAGGCTGGCGCCGATACCGCCGCCTATCTCGGAACTGTCCTTTCCAGGGCCTTCTCCCAGACCGGCTATGAGCGTCTGCTGTCCGAGGCAGTGCTCTTCCTGCGTGAGGCCGTCGCACGTACACCCCGGGGGGAGCCCGAATTCCGGTTGCGCTTGCAGGCCCTCAGCGAGGCCCTGCTCGTCCGGTACAAGCGCACGTCAGACCCGGCCGCCCTCCAGGAAGCCATTCGCGCTGCGCGGGGGGCCTTCCGGGAGCTGACTTATGCAGACAGCGCCGCCCGGGCCCGCGTGGTCGGCGTCCTCACCGACGCTCTGGTGGAACGCTTCCGCTGGGGCGGGGACAGGGTGGATCTGCTGGAGGCGGCGCATCTGTGGCGCCAGTGCCTGGCTGATCTTCCTACCGAAGACCCGTTTCGTCCGACCGCGGCCGCTCAGGCCAGCGCAGCGCTGTGGCTGCTGCATCAGGACACCGGTGACACGGAAGCCCTTCAGGAAGCGATCTCATACGCCACGTCAGCAGTCGAGTCGACGCCGTATGACGACAGCGCCCGAGCCGGCCTGATGAGCAACCTGGCGGCGATGCTGCGGGCCCGCTTCCTGAACGGAGGCACCTTTGAGGATCTCGACCGAGCAATCGCCCTGCTGCGCGAAGCCGTTGCACAACTGCCAGTCGATCACCCCGAGCGTGCCGCGCAGCTGAGCAATCTCGGCAACGCCTTGCGCACCTACCACGACCTGACCGGCGATCCTTCGACACTCGTGGAGGCGGTGACGGTGAGCCGGGCAGCCGTCGAGTCGACGCCTCAAGATCATCCGAGCCTGCCAGTCCATCTCGGCAACCTCGGCGCGATCCTGCGCACACGTTACGAGTACACCAGTGCCGCCGACGACCTCGACGAGACCATCTCTCTGCTGCGAGCAGCGGTCGCGGCCCTTGCAGACGGTCACCCCAGCCGGGCCGTGCAGCTCGCCAACCTCGGCAACGCCATGCGTCTGCGGCATGAGTACACCCGGGATCCCTACGATGCTGCCGAGGGCCGCCGGGCATTGTGGGCCTCCGCCGAACCCCCGGCTGCATCCCCGCTTGTGCGCATACGTGCTGCCTGGGCCTACGCGGAAGCAGCGCGCCAGGACGGCGACACCGCCGAAGCCCTCAAGGGCTTTGAGCTGGCGGTGGAACTGCTGCCGCGCATCGCACCACCCTCCGTAGCCCACAACGACCGCGAGCACAGACTCGGGCGGTATGCCGGGCTCGGCTCCGAGGCCGCCGCCGCCGCGCTCGAGGCAGGACGCCCCGGGCGCGCGCTGGAGCTGCTCGAGCAGGCCCGGGGCATTCTGCTCGGCGAGGCGCTCACCGCGCGGGGAGAACTGCAGGAGCTGGCGGCACACGACCCCGTCCTGCACACGCGGTTCCAGCGACTGCGAAATGCCCTGGCGCTCCCCGAGATCGACGCGGACACACGGCGCTCGCATGCTGTCCAGCTGGAAGAGACGATCACGCAGATCCGTGCGCTGCCGGGCTTCAGCCGATTCCTGCGTCCGCCCGCGCTCGCCGACCTGCAACACGCCACGAGCGACGGCCCGGTCATCGTGGTAAATGTCACCGAGCACCGCAGCGACGCCATCGTGCTAAGCCCGGAGCCCGGCGCCCGCCCTCACGTCATCCCCCTGCCGGACCTCACGCCGCACGCAGTGGCCACACACGCCGACAGCTTCCTCACAACGATCATGCCTCAGACGGCAGCAGAGATGTACCGTGCGCAGTCGCAGATCATGTACACGCTCGCCTGGCTGTGGGACGTGGTGGCTGCGCCAGTGCTGCAAGCCCTGGACATCACCGGCCCGCCGGCCGAGGGCAGCTCCTGGCCCCGGGTGTGGTGGTGCCCGATCGGGCCACTGGCCTGCCTGCCGCTGCACGCAGCAGGCTGGCACCAAAACGGCAACGACTCGGTCCTGGACCGGGCGATCTCCTCCTACACCCCGACCCTCCAGGCCCTCGCCGTGAACCGGCGACGGACACACCCCGATGCGTCCGACCCGGCCACGGATCGGCACACCGGTGCACTCATCGTTGCGGTGCCCGACACACCAGGAGCACCGCCGCTGCCCCACGTCCGCCAGGAGGCACAGGCCGTGTCCCTGATGATGCCGCAGGCCACACTGCTGGTCGGAACCGAGGCACGCCGCGACATGGTGCTCGCCGAGCTCGACCAGTACCCCATCCTCCACTTCGCCTGCCACGGCGTGACGGACTGGCACGACTCCTCAGCGAACCGGCTGATGCTTTCAGACGGGTCCCTGTCGGTGCGTGACCTGCTCAGCCACCGGCTCGAGCAGACGCAGCTGGTGATCCTGTCTGCATGCAGTACCGGCGCGGTCGGCGGCAGCCCATCCGACGAAGCGGTACACCTGGCCTCATCATTCCTCGCAGCCGGCGCCGCGCACGTTGTCGGCACGCTGTGGGCGGTCGAAGACAGGGCCGCCGCGTGGACCGCGGAGACTCTGTACGAGCACCTGACCGCCCAGGGCAGCCAGCCCCCGCACCCCAGACTCACCGCGCTCGCACTGCACGCGACGACCCGGCGGCTACGGCAGCAGCTCCCTGGGGTGCCGGCGCGGTGGGCTCCCTTCGTCCACATCGGTGTGTGAGCTGCCGCGGCACACGAGACAAGCCCCTCGGCGCGAATTCCGGCGTCGGATCAGGAAGCCGTCCTGAGTCAGCCCACCACCGCCCGGCTTCTGGACGCGTTCTGCACGACCGGCCGGCAGCAGAGAGAACGCCTGCCCCTGTGCCTTCCGGTCGGGCTGTTGGTCGCCGGGACCGCCCGGGGGACGCGAAAGAGCGGGGCAGCCGTCAAGACCCGCCATTGCCGGGCCCGTACCCACCCCCGTCCGCATGCTCCCGCCGAACACCCTTGACCTGGTCGGAACGCATGCTGAGGCCGATTGGCCGGCTGTGGCTGCCCCCTGGCCTCAAGATCGGTCCGGCCCATCTGAATCGACATGTAATGCAGGAGGGGGCTCGTGCCTTAAGGAGGTGACGCGGTGCTCGGGATGCGCCGCCGAGACAGAAATGGGGAGGCACCATGGACCCGGTGACGGTCACCGCGGGCTGTGGCGTGGCGGCTTCGGCGTTCCGGCTCGGATACGTCTGGCTGAGCGCGTGGTCGCACAGGCGCCGCATTGAGCTGGAGATCCGCCGCGCCAAGTCGCAGGGTGCGACGCTGATGGAGACCATCAGCTCGCTGCCGCCCGGCAGCGTGATCACCGAGGTTCTGCCCGACGGCCGGCGGGTCACCATCAAGCTCCCGCCTCGTGAGGCGGCGTGATGAGTGAAACCCCGGTTCAAGCCGGACCTGAAAACCGGCCAGGCCCGTTGGCCGAGCTGGTGCGGCGCGGCGACTTCTCGGTCTTCTACAGCACGGAGAAGAAGCGCCTGACTGCGTTCCTGATCTACGCCGGGGCGAGCGTGTGGGAGGCCGACGACCTCGCGCACGATGTGCTGTCCAAGCTGCTCCCCGACCGGTGGATGACTATGGAACATCCCCACGCCTACCTGCGCACGTGCGCGATTCGCGCCTACTTACGGCAGAACGAGCGCACCCGTGAGATTCCAACGGACAAACTTCCCGACCTCCCCGGCGGTATCAGCCCCGTGACCTGCGTGGAGCTATCCGAGCAGACACGCAGGATCGTTGGTGCGATCCTGCAGCTCCCTCCGACACAGCGCACCGTGATGGCGTTCGTGATGAGCGGCTCCGACACCGCCGAGATCGCCGAAGCGCTCAACATGACCCCGGGCGCCGTCAACACGAACATCTGCCGCGCACGCGCACGCCTGAAGACCACGCTCGGCCTCACGAAGGGAGAGAGGAATGCGTGAGTACACGCTCGATGAGCACGAGCGGACCGAGGCCGACGACCGCCTGGACCAGCTCCTCGCGGCCACCCACACCGAGCTTGTCGACGCCATCGCAACCCAGCAGAGCCCCCCCACACCCCCGAGGACACCCCTCATCCCCCTGGACAGTCAGGGGCCGTTCTCCACTCTGCCCGGAAGCGCAATGAGCGTTCCCACGCCGGTGCAGATCCGTCAAAAGCTCACGATTGTGTACGGTGAGGCACATCCGAGTGACGCGCTCGTATACACCATCGAGTGCCTTCTGAAGCTGCGTGCAGCACTGGCGGAAGAAAGGGTGCCCGGCGTGGCACGTGCCCTAGGAACCATCAACCAGCTGACAGAAGGACTGAGCGAACGGCGGTTGAGGCGGATGTCGGCTATGAACCTCATGGACGACATCGTGAACGCGGTGCACCCGATCCTCCTCGACGCGTGGGACCCGAGCGACCTCCAGATGTGCCTCGAAAAGGCTCACGATGCGGTCTTCCACCTGTTCGACAACTCAGACGACTTCGAGGAATGCGGTGTGTGCTGACCCTGCTGCTCGGCGCGCCCTGGGCTCAACCGCCGCTTCCCTGCGACCTGCCTCACGCTGCCCTGCCCAACCAGCCGACGGGGCCGTACTCTGACCTGGTGGTTCCGCTGTGATCACTGGGTCGGTGAGATGCGGTGGGATGAGGAGAGGAACAGCAGGCTCGGGAGGTCCCGCTCGTATGACGCCGGGGAGTGCGCTGCCGCCACCCGCCGGCCACCGGGCTGTGCCGGGACATGAACCGCTGGGTCGGCATCGTCTCGCTGCGGGAGACCGCGGCGCCGACACCCGTTTCGTCGACCTGGGCTGAACCCCAGCGCCTAAGCCGGGCCGGCTTCGTGGATGAAACCCGGCGGCTCTGCGGCGGACACGTCGTTCAGATCGGGCGGCCAGTGGGGCTGTCAGTGTCCGACCAGACCAGGCCTGCGTCCCGTGGCCTGAGGGCGAGGTACGGGCTTTCCGCCCGCAGTTGTCCACACTGCTATGCGCCGACCCGTGCTGATGTTCGCCGTGCTGGAGTGCGGGGGACGCTGACAGAGGGGGGGACATCGCCGCCCAGTTCGGCCGCAAAGCCGGCAGCAGGTGAGGCGAAGACTCGACCGGGCAGGAAGTTGGTCTCCAGATAGCCGTTGGCCCGCTCGACCAGGCCCTTGGCCTCCGGATCACCGGGTCGGCACTGGATGATGCGGATGTCCAGCAGTCCGGCGAATGCCGCAAAATCCTCGGTGAGTTGAGGCCGTCCCCCTCGCCAGGATCCAACGGCGGCCTCGTTGTCCCAGACCAGGGCCTTGGGGACGGCCCCCAGACCGGTCAGCAGCCGCCAGTGCCCGGCAATCAGGTCGGCCGCGGCCTTCGTCGGCAGCATCCGGGCCATGATCCACCGCGAGTAGCCGGCCACCAGCACCAGAACTGGCGGACTGCCGGTTTGCCCGAACCCGAGGGGGATCTCTGCCGGCGGAAACCACAGGTCGACTGCATCAGCTCGCCGGGCTCGTAGACCGTCTGCGAGACCGGATCCGCCACCCGGTAGGCCGGCCGCAGATCCCTGACCCGCGCTTGAGCACTGAATACGACCGGCTCCAGCCGATCCGCTCCGCAATCACCGTCGCGGGCATCTCCGGGAACTGCCGCAGTAGATCACGGATCTGCGGCTCGACCTCGTCCACGATCGAACCTCGCGGCGGCCGCTGATACTTGGGCACCACATCGTTGGCCAATGCCCGCCGCACCATGTTCCTCGAGATCCCCAGATGCCTCGCGATCGCCCGGATCGGCATCTGCTCGGCCCAGTGCAACCGGCGGATCTCCGCCCAGTCCTCCACGTCGATCACCCTTCCTCCTGGCCCGGCTCAACGAGCCAGACCACTGAAGGGGGTCAACTCTCAAAGGCCACCACTGGTCCACTTTTCAGAGGCCACCGACACCCACCATCGGGGGCGGGTAGAACCGAAAAGCCCCGGCCGGTGGGTGCATCCCGGCTGGGGCTTCTTCGTGTTCGGCGTTACGCGGGGCGGATGTTCTCCGCCTGGGGGCCCTTCTGGCCCTGAGTGATGTCGAACTCGACCTTCTGGCCCTCCTGGAGCTCGCGGAAGCCCTGGGCGGCGATGTTCGAGTAGTGGGCGAAGACGTCCGGGCCGCCGCCTTCCTGCTCGATGAAGCCGAAGCCCTTTTCTGCGTTGAACCACTTCACAGTGCCCTTGGCCATGTGTTTGTCTCCTTCGAGGGGACTCGTATCGGGTCCCGCACTGTGCCGGATCCGGAGGTGATCGCCCTG
Source organism: Streptomyces sp. NPDC044061 (assembly GCF_056434305.1). Lineage (NCBI taxonomy): Bacteria > Bacillati > Actinomycetota > Actinomycetes > Kitasatosporales > Streptomycetaceae > Streptomyces > Streptomyces sp. NPDC044061. The sequence goes on from NZ_JBWKFL010000026.1 coordinate 41,533, forward strand.
GTCCGGAGAGGCGTTGAACAGCAAAAACGCCCGCGATTGCGATCACGGGCGAACGGGACTTCGGAACCACGACTGCTGATCATGACGTTACACCGGTTGGTGACGCTCGGCCACAAAGAACCACGACGGCAACGTGTCCCGTGGGGCGACCGGCCGCCGCTGACAGCCGTTTCCCAAGTGCGCATCGCCTGCCGCCGGGTGAGGCTGAGGCTATGGCTGAGCCTCGCGTGATCGTGTTCCCGCCCGTTGAGGGTGGTGGCCGGCGTGTCCAGGTCGACAGCGAGACGCTGGGCACCGCATTCGGTCTGCACGATCTGGCGGTGTTCCTGGAGCGTGTCGGCCTGGAGGGGTTGGACGAGGTGGACGTGGCGAATTCGCCGCTGATCGAGTGGCACGGCGGCGGCCCGGAGGTGTGGGAGCACTGAGCGTCCCGCCTTGGCGCTGGCGGCCGACGTCACCCGTTCGGCCCACTGCTGTCGCGTGTGGGCTCGGGTTCGCTGGCCAGGGGCCCCGACTCTATGTGGTTACGCGCTGGGTGTGCCGTCTTCGAGGTAGAGGGTGGTGTGTTGGGCGCGGGCGTGGACGCTGTGGTGGATCCGGCGGGCGAGGAGAGGGGTGACGCGGTTGCCGCGACACCACCGCCCTGCGCCGCCGCCTGCTGCTCCTGTCCGTACGGCTGTGGTGGCACCCCTACTGGAAGACCGTGCCCTCGGTGCCGGCGGCGCGCTCCGAGCTGCGGCAGCTGGCCCGCGCACGGCGAGCTGTCCAGGCCGCGTGACCGCACGCCTCGGTCGATCAGAAGCAGGAGGTTGCGGCAAGGGTTGCGTCTGTCTGTTGCGTTGGATGTTGCGTCAAGTGTTGTGCTAGGTGTTGCGCGGCCTGCAGGGGCGTCCCCGTGTCCGTGCAGGTCACCATGCGGTTTTGCCGTGGTCGGCCTGCTGACATCCCCGTTGCGGCTGCTCTGCCCATGTCCCTTGGCTGAAGGAGTAAGGGATGGGCGGCGCGGCCGCGGCCGGGGATCGGGGCGCGCTCTTGGCCGACCAGCGGGCTGCGTTTACCTCGGCTCTGCGCTGACCGACAGCCAGATTCGCTCTGCCAGGATCCCCGCCGCCTCGTCGAGGTCGATGTCGTGGATACCGGAGAGCCAGCGGCGGGCCATGGCGACGACCGGGCCCAGCACGAGGGACTCGATGAGGGGCTGGGAGAGCGGGGCCAGCTCGCCGGATTCCACGCGGGGTTGGATCCAGCGGGTGAGGGCTGACACCCTCGCCCGCTGGGCGTCTCGCTGCTCCTGGCCGCTCCGCATCGGCTGGCGGTCGCCGTATGGGGAGTGCATGAGCCGTGCGGCGTCCGGGTGTTCCCGGACGAACGCGAAATAGGCCCGTACGACGGCCTCGATGCCGTCACGCGAGGTCGGCGCGGCCTGCAGTGCGGTGAGCAATTCGTCGAGCAGCCTGCCCATCCAGCGCCGCTCCGCCGCGATGACCAGGCCGTCGATGCTGCCGAAGTGGTGATAGAGGCTGCCCAGGCTGACCCCGCTGGCCTTGGTGACGGCACTGACGGTCAGGCCCTGTTCGCCCGACTCCGCGTAGATGCGCAGCACGGCGCCGAGGAGGCGGTCCACGGTCGCCTCGCCGCGTTGCTGCTTGGGAGTCATGTGGTGCCGCCGATTCCGTTGGTTCCGTTTACAGAGATCTAGAGTGTTTTTCTAGAAAGTACTTCTAATTCTACTACCCGCTGACCCAGACTTGCCTGTGCGGGTCACGAGTGTCCGCCCGGCCGTGGGGGGAGCGGGCGGGCACTCGTCCACTCCCGTGACGATCGCGAACGGGGAAGACGGGTACGACGTGTTAGAGCTGCGCGGAAGCGGTGCCGAGCCGCTGGAGGACGAAGATCCGCGGCGGATCGGGGGCATCCCCCTGATCGGCCGGCTCGGGGCGGGTGGCATGGGCCGCGTGTATCTCGGCGTCCACGAAGGGCGTTACGCCGCTGTCAAGCAGGTGCTGTCCTCCGTCGCCGCCGAGGACAAGGCCTTCCTGCGCCGATTCGGGCACGAGTTGGACAACCTCGCCAAGCTGCCCGCGCGGGCCACCGCGCCGCTGCTTGTCAGCGACCGCACCGCACAGCCGCCGTGGTTCGCCACCGCGTACGTCGCCGGACTCACCCTGCGCGAGGCGGTCGAACTGAACGGCGCTCCGCTGCCCGCCGACGCGCTGTGGCTGTTGCTGCGGGAGGCGGCCTCGGGACTGGCGGAGGTACATGCGCTGGACATGGTGCACCGGGACGTCAAGCCGTCCAACGTCATGCTGACTCTCGACGGCGTCACCGTCATCGACTTCGGCGTCGCCCAGGCCGCGGAACAGAGCCAGTTGACCCTGTCCGGCATGGTGGTGGGCACGCCCGCCTACATGTCGCCCGAACAGGCCTCGGGGGCACGGAAGTCGACCGGCGCCGTCGACGTGTTCGCCCTCGGCTCGGTGCTCGCGTACGCTGCCTGCGGGCGCCCGCCCTTCGGCGACGAGTCCGGGCACGGGGTGCTGTACCGCATCGTGCACGAGGAGCCCGACCTCGACCCCGTGCGCGAACCGGCCCCGGAGCTCGCCGAGGTCGTCGCGGCCTGCCTCGCCAAGGACCCCGGCGCCCGCCCGACCGCCGCCGAACTCGTCGAACTCGCGGAACAGCACGGGCCGTTCACCGCCCCGCTGTGGCCGCAGGCCATCACCGAGCGGCTGTCCGAACGAGCCGCCTTCGCCGCGACACCAGTCCCGAAGATCGAGGATCCGTCCGTCCCTGTCCCGACCCTCCCGTCCGCCGAGCCGGAGTCGAAGCCGAAGCCGAAGCCCGAGCCAGAGCCGGAGTCCACGCCCCGCCGTGAGCCGCGCGAGCACCGCCGCCGTACCCGGATCCTGTTCGCTGCTGTCCCCGTTGTGGTCGTGGTCACCGGTACAACCCTCGCGATCCAGCTCCTGCCGAACACCTCCGCACCACAGGCCGGCGCCCGCGTCACGCCGTCGGTCACGGTCTCGGCGTCGCTCACCCCGACCCAGTCCCCCTCGGGCACGGCGACTCCGGGGAAGCCGCCGTCGGGCAAGGGCAAGGGAAAGGGGATGAGCGGGGCGCAGACGAGCAGCAGGAACTCGGGCACCGGCGCCGGTACCGATACGGGCGCGGACGCCAAGGACGGCTCCCGCGACTCCGGCGCCTCGGACGGCTCGGGCGGAAACAGCGGCTCAGGTGGCTCGGGCGGTTCAGGCAGTAGGCCGACGGCCGCATCGGACGAGGACGCCACGGCGGGCAGCTACTTCCACCTCGTGAACGGGGACAACGGCCACTGCCTGACCCTGACGGCCTACGGCAACGGGCTGATCCACGGGAGCTGCGCAGACGACGCGAACAGCTCCTGGGCCTTCCTGAGCGCGTCGGACGGCTCGTTCAAGGTCGTCAACCAGGGCAGCAGCCAATGCCTGGTCACCCCCGTCTTCGGCAACAACGCCTCGGTCGGCTCGTGTGAGGCGTACGGCCAGTCCTCGATGTTCTGGACCAGGGGCTCCGGCGGGAGGCTGCGCAGCGTGCAGAGCGGCCAGTGCCTCGATCTGGCCTCGGGTAGCAGCGTGACGGCGTACGACTGCGACTCCGGGAAGGCGTCCCAGCACTGGGCGAAGAAGTAGCCGTAGCCGTCCGAACCCTTTCGTAAGCATTCAGAATGAATGCGGCTGACTGAGGGCCGTCCCGTAAATGATCTCTCAGTGGACGCCGCTGGAGCTGTCTCTACCGTGGGCCGCTCGTCTATCCAGCGAGGTTGAGGTTGTCCCAGCTGTGGCCCATGGCCGGTCCCCGCCGCGTCGGCACGCGAATCAATCAACGTCCGAGGATCCTCGGAGTCCGAAGATCCTCGGAGGGGACGTCGACGTGTAGGTCCCTGCCATGGTCCGAGTGCGCAGCCGCTTGATCTTGCCGTTGGCGTTGCGCCTCTACCAACGTCCCAGGGCATCGCGAAACTCCAGCATTGTACGTCGGGGGCGAGGATCAGGTGTATCTGTTTGGTGGTGGCTATCCGGTACTGGGTCAGTATCGCCAGTGCGAGGCGGTCGCGGTTGCCTGTGTGGGTGTCGGTCATCGCCGGGTGTTCCTCATGTACAGGGCACCGTCCTTGTGGGTGCCGCGTGTTCGGCGTAGGCCATCAGATGGCCCCGACCGGACTGTCGACCATGAGGGCTCGACCACGGCCACGGATCGACAACGCCGCTGGGAACCCCGCCGTGGACCGTGCCGACAACCCGTCCGGCAACTGTCCGTACCTACCTGGCGCCTGACGACGTATCCGCAGGTCACCACGCCTCTCAGACGTGGTCGGCAGGCCGACATCCCCCTCTGCACACCCCCACGCTTGCCAGGCTGCAGGAAGAAGAGAGACGAGGCCGAACGGGATGGGTGGTGTGCGTCGGGGGAGTGGGGCGTCTTGCTTCTTGTTACGCGTCGTGTCGCTGCGGCGGGGGGTAGTTGGTGTGTGGGGTGATGTGTGAGCTGTGGTGTTGGTGGTTGGTTGATAGCCCGGTTTCTTGGGGTGTGGGGGGCCTGATCTGGGGTTGTGGGGGTTGTAGTGAGAGTGGCCCTCTTGTTGTAGGTAGCTTCTGTGTCTAAGGGGTTGGCTGCTTTTTTGCCTGGTCAGAGGTGTTTTGCCTGGTCGGCGTGGGGGTTCGTGGTAGCGGTCTGTTTCGCTGCGGGGAGGGCTCGCCGTCCCGTGTCTGGTTGGTCAGCGGGTGCTTGTGGGGCGCATGTGTTGTTCGGCGAGGTGGTCGAGGCGGATGGCTTCGAGGGATGCCTTGGTGATGCGTTCTGTGCCGTCTTGGATGGCGGTGATGGCGGCTTGGCGGATGAGGCGGGTGAGGCTTCCGATGCGGCCGGCGGTGCGTTGGTGGAGGTAGGCGTGGTGGCGGGGGAGGGTGCCGGGGCGGTGTGAGGTGAGGTCGAGGGCGTTTTCGAGGTCGGTGATGAGGTCGGTGAAGGGGTGGGTGCGGCCGTGGCGGGCGGGGAGGGGGCCGCAGGTGATGAGGGTGGCGCGTCCGGCGAGTTGGGCGCCGCGTACCCCGCTGAACAGGGGTGTGGTGGTGACGTTGATGCCGGCGTAGACGAACGTCGCGGCGATGCGTTCGGTGAGGTCTTTGAGGAGGTCGGCTGCTTGGGCGCCGGTGGTGGTGCGGGGGTTGAGGCGGTGGATTTCGTCGATGAGGACCAGGCGGGTGCCGGCGGCGTTGTAGGTGTGGCAGACCGCGTCGGTGATCTGGGCCTGGGTCATCCGGGTGGTTGTGGGGATGCCGAGGTAGCGGGCGAACTCGGCGGTGAGTGTCTTTGCGGTCGCGCCGGGCGGGACTAGGACGTAGGCGACCGGGACCTGGGGGTGGGCTGAGCCGGGTGGGATGGGGTTGCGTTGGGTGTGGGCGAGGTGGCAGGTGCGTCCGACGTGGAGGAGGGCGGTGGTTTTCCCGGCGGCTGCGGGGCCGGTGACGATCAGGCTGGGGCGTGCCGTGGTGGTCTGGTGGCGGCCGAGGATCATCAGGGTGCGCACTTGGCGGGCGAGGGTGTCGATGGCGGGGGTGCGGACGGTGACGAACGCGGAGTGGTAGGCGAGGCGTTCCTCGCGACTGCGGGGCGCCTCGCCGGGCTGGGGCGGGGCGGGCGGAGGGGTAGTGGCGAAGTGTTGCCAGCCCTGCCAGGTGGTCACCGGCCAGGGCGGCGCCGCTGGGTCTGCTGCGTCGGTGGTGAGTAGGCGGTCGTGGCTGTTCTTTCTGGCGGGTGGGTGGCTGTTCACCACTTCAGGGCCTCCGCCTGTGCGTCGTAGAGCCCGAGGCCTGTGTAGGGGAGGGCGGGCGAGCTGGCGTCGCCTTCCTCAGCGTCCTGGTCCAGGCCTTGGGTTTCGTCGGGCGTGTCGTCGAGATGGTCGAGGCTGTCTGTTTGGGCTGTGGGCTCTGCTGCACGGATCTCCGATTCCTGCTCTGTATGGCCGGGTGCGGAGCGTGGTGGGGGCAGGGGGGTTCTGGCGGGTGTGGTGCGGGTGATCAGGCGGTGTTCGGTCGGTGTGGCGTGTCCGGTGCGGGCGCGGCGCATGAGCTGGTCGAGGGCGTCGGCGAGTTCTGCTTCGTGGCTGTCGGGGTCGGTGTGGCGGGTGATGGTGGTGCGGATGTGCTGCCAGGTCTGTTCGTTGAAGGGGCGGTGGACGTGGGCGCGGTGGATCCAGGGGATCTCGGCGAGTTCTCCGTCGGGCAGGCGCAGCCAGATCTGGCGTGCGTCGTGGGGGTTGGTGTGGACTTCCCATTTCCCGCCGCGGGCGGTGATGGGGGAGGGCTGTCCGCGGTACGGGCCGAGGGCGTCGCAGTCGTAGGTGCGGTGATGGAGGCGGATGCCGCGTTCGGTGATGGCCTGCCAGCGCACCGGCAGCAGTTCGAGGTAGTCGTCCCGGGTGAGGGGCACCGGCACGTAGCCGGCGACCGAGATGAGGGCGGCCCACATCTGGTTCGGCGTCAGCGCGGCCTTGGGCAGGACGGGATGGCGCAGCCCTTCGTGGGAGCGGTGGTGCCAGTGGACGAGCCATTCGTCGAGGAGATCCTGCAACTGCGCGACGGTCAGGCATGCCTCGCGTTCGGCGTCGCGGCCGCGGCGGGTGATGTCGGAGCCGGTGTAACCGGGCAGGTGCTGGCAGAACAGTGAGTTGATCGAGCCGAAGGTGCGCTCGACGATGCCCTTGGCGGTGGGAGCGAAGGGCGGGGCGGGCTGCACACTGATGCCGAGGGTCTCGCAGGCGGCGGTGAACGTCCTGGACAGGAACACTTTGCCCCGGTCGACGACGATCGTCTCGGGCACCACGACCGGGCGGGCGGCTGCGCACTCGAGGCGTTCGTCCAGGGTCAGCAGCCGCTTGTGTGCGGGCAGTTGGGTGTGGGTGAAGCGCAGGGCGTCGGGCCAGGTGGGGCGGGCTGGGTGGGGCACGGCCATCTCGGCCAGGAGCAGGGCCGCGTCCACGGCCTGTGTGTCGCCCGGGCACAGCACAGCGGCCAGGATCGCGCGCGTCGCGACATCTACCGCGATAGTCATCTCGGGTCGGCCGAGGGTCCCGTCGTCGAACAGGGCGAGGACGTCCAGGCGGGTGGTGTCGATCTGCACCTGCTCCCCTGGCCGCAGTGCGACGGTAGGGGTGTGGCCGCGTCCGTCCTCGGTGATGGGCGGGGTGCGCACGGGGCGTGTGGGATGGTCGGCGGGGCCGGCGAGCTGGTGGATGAGCCGGTAGAAGGTGGCCTGCGCCGGCATACGCACGCTGCCGCCGTGACGGTCCTGAAGGACCTGCGCGACCAGCGGCATCAACGCGCTGACGGTGCCCTTGGAGCGGCCCCGCTGCTTGCGCAGCACATCTTTGACTGCGGCGACCACCCTCTCGTCCTGCCGCCCTGAAGCACTGGGGCCACGGGTGGTGCGGTGGTCGACGAGCCCCCACAGGCCCTGCTTGCGGTAGGCCAGGCGCATGCGCTGCACCGTCGTACGCGACACCCGGGCGAAGCCGAGCGCGGTCAGCTCCTCGGCCTTGGCCTGCTCCCGCTCGGCCAGCGTGTGCTGTTCGGGGTCGTACTGCTCGCGCACGGCTCCGCCGCTGCCGGGCCCGCCGGGCAGGCCGCACTCGACTTCCCTCACGTGCCGCTGCCAGGCCAGCGCCTTCTCCCGCGCCGCGGCCGGGGCGGTCTCGAACAGCCCCCACCGGGGCACCGCCTGAGGCTGTTCCACGTCCGCCTGCGCTCCCAGCACGGCGAAGCCCGGGTCGGCGAAGAGGTGCCCCGTCAGCAGCGTCTCATCGCTGCCGTCCTCGCTGGCCAGATGCACACGCTGTCCGGCCAGGGCGACGACCTGCCACCGCGACCCGCGGAAGCGGACATGCGCCCCGACCGCCACCACCGGCCGCCCGCTGCTCACACCGCCTCCTCATGCCGGGCGCCGGCCTCATCGCCGCCTGTGTCCGTTTCCGCGTCCTGCGCGGTTTGACTGATGTCCTGGGCCTCCTCGTCATGGCCGTCCTCACCCTCGCCGGCGTCTTTCCGAAGGCGGCCGACAGGCACCCCCGCACCGGCATCGAGGAGGGAGCCGGGGCCGACCAGGACGTGTTCGTGCAGCGGTGTATCCAGGTCTGTTGTCAGCCGTCTGTGCCAGAGGGCGTGGAAGACGGCGGGGAGGACCTCGATCGGGTCGCCGGCCGCTTCGGCGCCTTCGATCAGCGGCCGCGGCTGGGTGAACTCCTCAAGGACTGCCGCCGTCAGGCCGGGGCGGCCGGCGTTGCGGGGGTGTCGGTAGCCGGCCAGCCACTTCAGGTTGGCGGCCAGCACCTCATCCAGCGGCGCAAGCCGCTGGTAGGTCCAGCCGATGTGCGCGCACGCCTCCGCGACGGCTTCGGCGGAGTTGAGGGCGCGCTCGCCGCCGGCGTCGGGGTGGCTGGGGCAGTCGGCCAGCAGGGCGGTGCCGTCGGTGTAGCGGGCGAAGAGCTGCGGCACCCAGGAGCGGACCTGCCCGCGGGGGTTGCGCCACAGCAGCCGGACTGGCCGTCCGGCCAGGGCGGTCACGCGCGGGTCGCGGTCCAGGGCCATCAGCTGGATACGCATCGCGTTGGAGCCGGCGGCCACGTGCCGTCCGGTCGTGGCCGACCACCACAGCCCAGGCCCCCAGCGCCGGCCCGGGATCACCGGGAACGCGGACACCGGCGGCAGGTCCTCGAAGGCCACCGCCAGGGCGGCGTCCGCCCACCGCTGCTGGACCACCTGGCCGACGGGGTCGAGGAAGACCGCCTCGAACTCGGTACCGCGACCGGCCGTCACCCGCCTTGCCCGGCTCCCCGGCCCGGCTGTACCTGCGTTGATCACCTGCTTCAGCCAAGCCGTATCCACGTAGGGGCACCGTGGGTTCCGGGATTCCTGCCCCGAACGGGTACCGCGTGCGCTAACGGTTGACGCGGCCTTTGGTGGGCGCCCCGTGCTCCCCGGCCGGTTCTTCAGCCGCCGTCTTCCTGGCCGGCTGTCAGCATGTTCATCAGGGCGTCGGGAGGCATTCCCGCCCACTGGGCGACTTCTTCCAGGGGCATCCCGGCGTTCGCCGCGACCAGGGCGGTTCGCCGCCAGGCATTGTCGATCAGGGCGGCGCTGTGGCGCAGGGTGCGCAGAAGCTGCTGGGCGACGTCGGCGGTCGGGCCGGTCTGCACGCCGCGCAGCTGCAGCAGCTGTTCCTCGGCGCTCTCGATCGCGCTGGTGATCAGCGCCCGCTGCTCGGCGGGCACTACCGCGCGCCACATCCTCCCCGAGCCGGGCGCCTTCTTCTCCTTGCCCAGCACCCGCAGCTGTCCGGCCATGGTGGCGGGCTGGTTCTCCTGGCGCACCCACCAGGGGTCGTTGGCGTAACCCGGTGGCCCGCCGGCGCCGCGGCGGATGCGGATGACAGCGCCCATCCAGGAGGTCAGCGAGCCGCCGTAGTCGGTGGCGGCCAGTGGCCCCAGCCACTCCCGCCCGATCCGCTGGCCGAGCCGGCGGCAGAACGCCCCGTCGGCGGGCAGCGCCCGCGGCCGTCCGGCGCCGCTGTCGAGCCATGCCAGCTGGGCCATGGCCGGGTCCAGCAGCGCGTCCGCGACGGCCACCACCTCGGGGAAGACGACCGCGTCGCGCCCCACGATCCGCCACCGCTCCAGATCACCCCCGGCGTCGCCGCCCGCGACCTGGTGCAGGCGCTGCGGCCAGATCGTCTCCCGCTCCCAATGCAGGGCCTGTTCCCACCATCGGGCCACCACCGCGTGCGCCAGCGCGAACACCCTCTCCGGCTCTGCTCCGGCCCGCACCGCCCGCCGGGCCACACCGGCCCACCGCCGCTGCGCCGCGGTCACCTCCGGCAGGTGCCGCACGTCCAGATGCTCGTGGGGCTGGTCGGCGTCCGCGTCCAGCTGCCACCGCCCGTGCCGGACACACACCCGGGACCAGAGCGGCGCGTACCGCACCACCCGCACGACCGTCCCCGTACGCACGGCGGCGCACAGGCGGCAGCCGAACGCCACCGGCCCGGCGACCGCCCCGCCGATCCGCCACGCCGCCGCCGGCACTCCGTCTTCTTCGGCGAGTAACTTGGCGTCCTCCCGCGCCCAGGACGGCAACGCCCGCGCCAGCACGCCTTCCTTGACGCCACACAAGCCTGCCAGGAGCTGCCGTCCGGCTGCGTTCAGCAGCACCTCGGCATCGGCTCGCGCACCCCCGCCGCCGTGCCCGGGCTGGTGGTTGTGCCAGTGCCAGCAGGACCGCAACGCCTTCGCTTCCAGCCCGTAGCGGCTCGCGATGCGGCAGATCAGCGACGAGGTCGTCTCTCCTCGCAGGGGAGCGATCCGCAGGAGGCCGGGGTGATGGGTCACTCCATCACAGTCTCGTGTTCGCCGTCCCGGGCGGGAGCTTTCGCAACGGATGCCCAGGGGATCAAGCAAACCGGATTCCCCGGGGACGGCTGTAGAGAGCTGCCTCGCAGCTCGCTCAAGCCCGTGACCATCTCACCCATGCCCGTCCCCGAGCGTTCTACCACCGCGTTGTGCCGCACAGGGGCCGCCTGCACTCCCAGATCTCTCACACCAAGCCGCTCCCTCCGGCCAGTTCGGCATAGCCAGGACACCACTGCGGATCCTCGACTCAGGACCTGCAACAACCCAGGCCTGAGGACTTCCTTCCGGGGCAACCGCGAACCCTGACTGCCGTTTACGCTATCCGTACGCGTTTGGTACGCGAAAGGTGCGCTTCAGGCTAGGGTCGGGGCAGGAGGTTCTGTATGTCTGAGCTGTTCGACGCGGTCGACGCGCTCATCGCGTCCCGCTCGCCGTTGCCGCCGCCGGCGGAGCGCAGGCGGCTGCGCCTGGCGCATGGCCTGACGCTGGACGAGGTGGCCGCCGCGCTGCGGGTGCGGCGGGCGACGGTCAGTGGCTGGGAGGCCGGCAAGACCGAGCCGCGGCCGCCGGAGCGGGACGCGTACGCCCGCATGCTCAAGCAGCTCGCCCAGCTCTACCCCGCCGACTCCAACTCCGCGGCGCCCGCGACGGACACGGCTGTTCCGGAGACCTTCGTGCACGCTCCCGCCTCGGTTCCGCAAGCGCGGCTCGTATCCACAGCTCCGGCCTCCGAGGCTGCGGCCGTGACGGTTTCCGAGAACCCCCTGTCCCGCCCCATCACCGACGCCGCTGCTCCGGCTGCCGCGTCGCGTCCGGCGCCGACCGCCAGGCCGTTGTCGGCGTCGCGGCGCCCGGCCGCGCGGAAGGCTGCCCCTGCAGGCCCTACGGAGGCCGACACCGATCAGCGTTTCGAGAATGGTCCGTTGGCGGTCGTGGATGTCGACGCGGATGGTCAGGTGTTCGCGTACTGCACGGGCGGTCTGGTCCTGGACGTGCCGGCGAAGTCGATTCCGGCCCTGGTGGAGTGGACGCTTGGTGAGGCGAGGCTCGGTCAGTCGAAGCTGTCCGGGCCGGGTAAGGACGGCGACCCGCTGCTTGTGCTGACCGAGGCTGCGCTGGAGTGCTTCGGCCTGCCCGTCGCCCTTATCGATGAGGAGCGGCTCGCCGGCCGGATCCCGGAGGGCCACAAGGTCATCAAGCAGCTGGGGCGCGCGGAGTGGCAGCTGACGAAGCGGGGGTTTGGGCCGTGGGCGAGGATCTACCGTCCGGCGCAGGGCTCGGAGCGCTCCTGCGTGCAGTTGTGCATTCCGTCGTGGGATGCGCTCGACACCCGGCACTGGGCCAAGGCGGGGCAGCTGCCGCCGGCGGAACTGGCCCGGCTCCTGGGCACGTATGCGGCCCGGGTGATGACGCCGCGTGGGTCGACCGCGGTGACCGGTCTGGAGCTGATGACGGCCCTGCATCCGCCGACCCGTGCCTCCGAACCGGACGCGGACGGCAGGCGGACTTCCGAGCACAACCCCGGCTCGCTGGGTAAGGATCCGGTGGACTGCGCGCCGTGCGAGGCCCCGGACGGGCACCCGCTGCTGGCGGACCTGCCGCGCTTCCACCACCGCACCCCGGCCGAGGTCCTGGTGGAGGAGGCGTACGACTGGGCGCGCCCGCTCACCGACGCCGAATGCCTGCGCCGCCACCTGGTGGGCATCGATGTGAACATGGCCTTCGCCGCCGGCGCGAACGGCCTTAACGTCGGCCTGGGCCCGCCCACGCACGTCAAGAACCCTCTCTTCGATGCGAAGCTGCCCGGCTCCTGGCTGGTCGACCTCAGCCACGTCGACCTCTCCCGCGTGAAGCTCGCCAAAGACAAGTGGGCGGACCTGGACGCACGTCTGCTGCCCAGCCCCTTCACCCCGAAGGGGGAGAACCCGACGGGGCCGGCCTGGTACGCGACGCCGACCGTGGCGTACGCGGTGGAGCTCGGCTACGACGTGCGCCCGGTCGAGGCATACGTCCGCCACGACAACGGCCGTTACCTGGACGCCTGGTACAACCGGCTGCGCGATGCCTACCTCGCCACGATGGCCGACCTCGGGGTGGGCGCGGACCTGCCGCCGGCCGACTTTCTGGCGGCGATGGACGGCTACCGCCGGCGTGACCCTCAGCTGGCGATCGTGGTGTCCGCGATCAAGGCGACGGTGAAGGGCGGCATCGGCAAGCTGCGCGAACGCCCTCGCGGCGAGGGCTGGAAGCCCGGGCAGCCGTGGCGGGCCCTTGCCCGGCCCACCTGGCGCCCCGACATCCGTGCCGCCGTCATCTCCCGGACCCGGATCAACATGCACCGCAAGATCGTCAAGCACGCCGCCTTCACCGGGCAGTACCCGGTGGCCATCCTCTCGGACTGCGCTGTCTACGCGTCCGACGGACCGTCCCCGCTGGACTTCCTGCCCTATAAGGACGGCAGGCCGCTGCCGGGCGGCTTCAAACTCGGCATCAACCCCGGGCTGGTCAAGCACGAGGGCACCCAGAGCGTCCTGTGGGGCGAGGAGGTCCGTGAGCGGTTCGACGCCCCGGAGCTCAACCTCGCCCGGTATATCAAGGACGGCACCGTCACCGACGTCGACAACGGAGAGTAGGAGAGGGCGATGAGCCTGTTCGGCAACGGCCTGGACGCCGCGGTGCAGAAGTCGTTCACCCGCCCGGCGCCCAAGAGCGCGCCCGCGCAGATGCGGTACCTGGTCAAGCAGCTCAAGGGCACAAGAGCCGTCGCCCAGATGCTGCGGATCTCCCAGCGCACCGTCGAACGGTACGTCAAGGACCAGATCAAAAAGCCCCGTCCGGACCTCGCCGCCCGCCTGGAGAACGAGGTGAAGAAGCGGTGGCAGCCGCAGATCCGGGCCAAGGCCCGGCAGCGGGCTGCGACCACCGCCGGCATCGTCATCGACACCCGCGCCCGGATCGGCTACACCGCCCCGATCGGCACCACCGACGACGCCCGCCTCCGCCACCTGACCGTCGCCCTGCCGCCCCAGTACGCCGCCCGTCTCTTCGACGCACAAGCGCAGGGCGCAACCGACCAGCAACTCCAGCAGATCGCCGCCGAAGCACTCAAGGACGTGTACTTCCAGGACAGCGGCCGCCGCGCCGGCAGCCTGGAAGAGGTCCGCTTCACCGCCATCGAGCATCTCGAGTTCGACCTGTAGATCGGGGCCGGGTCGTCGCCGTCGTCCGTCCATGTGACTGAGTGCTTTTAGTCGGCGAGTTCGTGCTTGGGGCGGCGAAACAGAGCGCCATGGTTGGCGGCCCGGGCGACGGGGGGTCACAGCCCGACACGACCGGGACAAAGACTGCGTAGCCTCACGCCGGCGGTTGATCCAAAGGGGCCCGGACCATTTGGGCCGGGCCCTTCGCCATACCTGACGGGGCTATGTCCATCTCATGCCGATCGCGGAGAGCTGCTCCGCCCGCTCGGGTGCCAACGCCGCGGCTCGGGACCTCTGGTTGCTGATCCATGCTCCTAGTCGTAGGTGATGTTCTTCCACCCCCTCGCCCTCGCGGCCGCCGTTCTCGCCGCTGATGACGATGGTCTCGACGTGGCTCCTCGGGACCCGAAGGTGTCCTTCGCGTTGGTAGTACTGGGTGGCGGCCGCGTAGTTCGTCGCCCATTTGTCGGCTTGGCTGCGCCGGGGTTTTGGTCTTTCGTCGTCGGCGGCGGGTTGGATGCCGAGGACGTGTTCGCACATCCATTGCTGGGCGCCTGTGAGTTTGTCCCAGCCCGGCTGCTGCGCGCGTACCCATTTTCCGAGGTCTTCGCCTTGGCGTACGACCATGCGCGGCTCGGTGGGTAGTGTGCCGCCGGCTTCGAGGTGCTGGCGGACGAGGTGGAAGGAGCGTTGCCAGTCGACGGGCCAGGTGGGGCACCATGCGGGGTCGATGTCGTCCAACTGTTCGCGCCGCTCCATCGTCAGCGCCCCGGCCGCCGATGCGGCAGGCAGCCCTTGGGCCTGCCGCTGTTCGCTGACTGCCGCTCGGCGGGCTGCGGCGCGGGCGTTCTTGAGAAAGAGTCCTACGCGGTAGCCCTGGTGGGTGGCGTCGGTTGGTGCTGCGAGGTGCCCGTTTTCGGCTGCCCACGCGCGGGCTGCGGCGAGTCCTTCGTCCCAGGCGACGTCGTAGTGGGACCAGACCATGCCCAGCTTCTCCAGCTGCGCCACGCGGTCGGCGTCCATATCCCCCCGGGCGTAGAAGCGGCGCGCGTCGGCGATCCATTGCCCGAGCGGGAGCGCGGCGAGCGAGGCCGGCCACCCCTCGCCGCCCTCCACCTCCTGCTCCTGGTCGTCGCCACCCGCGGTGGGGACGCGGTAGGTGAAGGGCACCCGCAGGTCACCATGGAGCCGCTGGTAGATGACAGAGGCCTCGATGCCGCGTCGCCAGTGGGCGTGTTCGGGGCTGAGGACGCGGAGGTTGATGAACGCTGCCAGCTGCGCGGGGTCCCGCGGAGTGGAGAACTTCAGCAGCTGCTGGGCCGGCACTGACACGCGATCGCTTCGCTCGCCCGTAGCTTCCTCGTCTCCAGTGAGGGTTTGTACGCCTCGTACGCGGCTTCGGGCCTGTTGCTCGGCGAGCTGCTCCACCACCTGGGTGTCGTGCGCTCTCAGCGCTGTGAGCAGCTTCGCCAACCCGCCGAAAGCGCGGCTGGTGAGCATGTTGTCGGCTGTCTCTCCGGGGCCGAGCAGGACGGGTACGACGAGGGAGGCGGTCTTGCCGTCGCCGGGGTGGATGCGTAGGGCGCGGCCGACGGCTTGGACGAGGTCGGGCATGGAGCCGCGTACGTCGGCGAAGTACACGGAGTCGCATTCGCGGGTGTCGATTATCTAGCAGTAGTGGAGTGCGAGGGACGTTTGTTCTGGTCGCGGCGGCATGGGCGCCGAGGTCGGATCCGGTGCGGGACTTGGCCTGAGGGCGGTTCAGATGCTCGCTGTCCGTGGGCGTGGGTACAGCCCGACTGCTTCTGGGGTGAATCGTTCGAGGCCGGTGACGCTACTTGCGTAGCTGACGGAGATTTCGAGGCCCTTGATCTGACTCAGAGGGGTGATGTCAGTGGTGTCTGACTGCACTCTTTGGCAGTTAATGAAGAAGCGCTGGAGGTTGGGGAATAGGTTCGGAATCAAGTCTAGTTGTGGGTCTGACGGGGATATAAGCCGGAGATAGGTGACGTTTGGTAGGGATACGGCATGCTTAAGGTCGTAGCCAGAAATGCACAGCTCTGTCAGGTGGGGGAGCGTCGCAATTTCTTGCCATGCTGCGTTATTTAGCCCATCAGCTATTGTCAGTTCTTGCAGTTCTTGCCACCTTGAGATGCCACCCAGAGAAGCGTCGGTCCAGCCCAGATTCAAGGATGTCAAACCTTCCGGCGCAGGCACGTCCGCAAGGCTCTCTGACGGTAGGTGTGTATAGAAAGAGAGACTAGTCAGCTCCGGCAATGAATTTAGCGCGTCGAAGGAAAATTCGCGTGGTTGGTTAGTGAGGCTCAAGCTGGTGAGAGAGGTTCCTGCGAGATCTTCAAGGTGTGCTAGTTGCGCGCACTCGGATAGTTCGAGTGTCTTCAAGGCGGGGAGTTTGCGGATGAATTTCAGATTCCTGAGCAAACGGTCTGAGGAGATGTGCAGTGTGTGGGTGTGCTCGGGTGAGAGGTGCTCGGAGATCTGATCTTCTGTAAATTCTCCTTGAAAGCGGATGTGGGTGATGGGTTTAAGGAGTTGCAGCGCGTTGCACTGATCATGGGTGTGTACGTCCATATATAGATGGTTTTTCCCTCGGTAGGGGAGCAGGATGTCGCGGGCGTATTGATCAGCTTCGAAGCGCTCCCATCCCTCACATAGTTCGTGGGGTGTTGAGTCAGTAGGCAGGGACTGCGCGAAGCGGCGGAGGAAGCCGTATGCCTGGTCGCCACCGATGGCGGTGGCAATCTTGATGACTGGACCCACTTCGTCGTCTTCCAGGCCTTGGGGCTCTGGCAGCAGATCTAGGATGCCTGGGCCCAGCGCGGCAAGATCCTCTGCTTCCTCAGAGGATCGGGGAGGCATCAGGACACGCGCTCGCTGTTCGACCAGTGTGCGGGCGTCGGGTGCGATTTCGGTGGCGTACTGCAGGCTGGCGGCTGCCAGAAGGTGGAGTCTGCCCTTGTGTTCGTCGTCGGCATCACCGCGTTCGACGAGGCGGCGGAGTAGATCAGCGCTCTCGGCTGGGCGGGCGTGGGCGACGGCCATGCGGATGACGTCTTCCCACTGGTCGTCGTGGGCGTTGTTGACCAGCAGGGGGAAGTCGTGGGCTTCGATGGCGGCTTTGGCCCCGAGGTAGTCCTGGAAAGTGCGGTGGACGAAGTCGATGGTGTCGGCGGTGGGCTGGCGTAGGAGCCCGCTGCGGCCAACCAGGTGCGTCAGGACCTGGTCGGCAGCGCCCTGCTCGGCTACGGCCTGCATGGCCGGCAGCGCGTCGTTGACCAGAGCTGTGGCGGTGGCCCGTTCCATCTCTGTCTGGCGGTTGCGGATGAGCCAGTAGGCCAGACGCTGCAGTAGTTGGACGCTTTGGTGTTCGGTGAGCTGAATGCCTTCCGGGACGTCGATGCTGCGCTCGAGGTCGCGGCGCACGAGCAGCATCGACAGTGCTGCCTCATACAACTCCATTCGGCTGTGAGGCAGATGACCGCGGCGGTCCCGGTGCAGTGCGCAGATCAGCGCACACATCAGGGGAGTGCTGGACAGCTGCGCCAGGTCACGCTGAGCACGCACGGTGACCTGAAGCGCTGCTTCGAGATCATGCAGATGTGAGTGTTCGGCGTCGGTTGTCGCATTGTGTCGGGCTGCGGTGTGCCAGCGGTGAACGAAGACCGCAGTGTCTGCGGTACTCATGGGCCGTACTGACAGTTCGGTGAAGCGCGACGAAGTCAGCCAGCCTTCTGGAACAGCGGACGGACGCGTCGTGACCACGAAGCGTGTGTCCCTATAGGCCGCCAAGAGCCGCTCGAGCCAGTCGCGCGTGGCGCCCCGATGCTCTTGAGGAACCTCGTCGATGCCGTCGACCAGGACGAGTGCCTCCCCCCTGGCGAGCACGGCATCGGCCCAGCCTTCAGGTTGTGAGGCGGCCAGGGGGCTGCCGAGCGCAGACAGGAAATCGTGCGGATCCGGAAGGGGGCCACGCCTCACCAACGTCCGCAGCGGCAGGATGAACGGAATCCGCCCCCGCCAGTCCGCCAATTCCTCCGGCAGTTCATCGCGCGCCGTGGCGACAGCCAGCCACTGCAGCAGTGTTGTCTTTCCGCTGCCAGCGAGCCCTCGCAGAAGAACCCGTCGGCAGCCGGCCAACGCGTGCTCGGCACGCTTGACCACGACGGACGGCCGGTTCGCCTCCTCACTGCCCGCAGGCCAGTCTTCCGGCCGCTCCGCCAATTCCAAGCTCAAGTACGCCGCGTTGAGCGGCCAGCGCGCACGTTCCGGCCGGCTCAGATCCAGCCCTACGACGGTCAGCTGAGAATGCCGTTCCGTGACGTAGCTGAGGTAGCGCTCCTCGAACGAAGGCTGCACTTTGGGCCGTACCGACCTGCGGGTGGCTTTCCTCGGAAAGCTTTCGCGTACCTGCTGCACGCGGGCGGCGGCGTGGCGTAAGGCCAGCAGGGGGCCCACATCCGTGCCCAGCGCCTTCGCCAGAGCCACCAGCGTGGCCTCGGAGGGCACCATGTGGCCGTTCAGCGCCTGGCTGACCGTTGTCCGCCCCAGCCCGGTCCGCTGCTGCAACCCGCCCATCTGCAGACCCCGCTGCGCCCTGAGGGTACGCAGCCGTAGCGCGAGTTCCGCCAGCGGGTCCTCGTGCACGTCCCCCATGTCCTGCTTCTCCGTCCCCAGGCGACCGTCTTCGTTCATCCTTGTTCGCCCTGAACCCCGGTGAACACCGAAACCGCGAAATTCGCCGAAGTCCCCGTCGTCGGGTGTCCTTGGGAAGAAGGCATGAACACCTCATCTATCCACCTGATCCTCCTGGCCCTGCTTCTGGCCGTCGTCGGTCTCTTCTGCACGCTCGTAGGAGCAGCGGCCGGTCTGCTCGCTCGTATCGACGGAGCCACCTATGCCACCGCTCTGCTGCGCGGTGCCGTGGCCTTCGCGGGCAGTGCCACCCTGTCCCTGGCTCTGCTGACCTTCGTCCTCGCGGTGTTGTGAACCGAGGTTGTTGTCCCACTTCTGCAGACGAGAGCACGGCGCCCGCCAGTGGCGGGCGCTCTTACTCCTCGGCGCTGTGGCCCGGGCAGTGTCAGGGGCGTCGAGGGCAGAGCGGACCTTTATCCATGGGTGGGGCGGTGGGTGTGGTGTGTTTGGGGTGGTTTTCACCTGGTCGTGTAGGAGTTGTCGGGAACAGGCACCGGCCCTCGGCGGGGTTTGGTCTGTTTGGTGGGTGGAGTACAGCTTTGTAGCAGAGCGTTCGGTCTCTCCGGCGTCTGGTGTGGAGCGGTGGGTGGTCGTCGATGCACGTACCTATGACCTGCATGCCGAGGCGTGTGCGTTTTTGGCGGGGTTGCGTAGCAAGGGTCGTTCGCCGAACACGGAACGGGTCTATGCGGGCCGTCTCGCTCTTTATCTGACCTACTGCGCAGGGCACTGTGTCGATTGGTGGCGTCCGGGTTTTATGGCGTTGTCCGGGTTGCAGCAGTGGCTGGTCACCACGCCGTTGCCGGCCCGCGGCCGTCGCTCTCCGTCTACTGCTGTGCCCCGCTACCGTTCGCAGGGCACGGCGAACGCGGTGATGACGGCGGTCACGGACTTCCTGCGTTTCGGGGCGCTCCACGGCTGGGTCCCTGTGCAGACGGCCGGCTTGTTGTCGGAGCCGAGGTTCCTGCGGTTCTTGCCGGCCGGTTACGACGCCGGCGAGCGCGGCCAGTGGCGCCAGGTCCAGGTGCCGGCTTTTCGTTTCCGGGTCAGTGAGCCCGGCTATGAGGACCTGGCCCCGGAGCAGATCCGCAGCATGATCGCGGATACGCCCCGGGCGCGGGACCGTTTCCTCGTCGCGCTGCTCGCCGCGACCGGCCTGCGGATCGGGGAGGCCCTGGGCCTGCGCCAGGAGGATCTGCATTTTTTGGCCTCGTCACGTTCGCTGGGCTGCCCGGTGCAGGGCCCGCACCTTCACGTGCGGCGCCGCACCGATAACCCGAACCGGGCCCTGGCCAAGTCCAGACACTCCCGCTGCCTGCCTGTCACCCCCGACATCGTCGCCTTCTACACCGACTACCAGCACGAACGGAACCAGGTGACCGAGGCCGGCGAGACGTGCATGGTGTTCGTGAACCTCTTCCGCCCGCCGCTGGGCCGGGCCATGACCTATCCGAACGCCAAGAACGTCTGTGAGATTCGGGGAAGCCGTCACTGAGATGTTCGGGTTCGCGGTTCACTGGTAAGAAGCTGCCTTTGCGCTGATCAGCAGCTATCTGTTGAGCTGATCACGATGTCAGCGGTCCGAATCTTGTGGTGACGTGAAGCCGTATCGGCCGGTGTCACCTTCACCGAACCTCCTTCGTGGCGAGCCCTGCCGTGGTCCGTCCGTTCGAGCCCACCGAAGGTGCGACGACCGGTACCTATGCGGCCCCGGGTGCCGTGCCATCAACATGCTTCCCACGACATCGGCTGGATGCCCGATGTCCAACCACCAGCCTTCGGCTACACCGGACTGCTCAAGGTTGACCGTCCGTCCGCCTTCAGCGCTACGGGCGGTGAGAATGGGCTGATGCGATACGCGTGGCGACGGTCGTTGCGACCCCTGCAGGCCGAGGGCAGTGGCCGTGGCGATGCCTTAGATGGCGGGCGGGATGCCGGCAGTCCGGTGCGGCTGGACGAGATGCGGGATGTATCGGTCGTTGTGGTGCTGGGGGAGCGCGGTGCCGGCAAGTCCGTGGCCCTGGAACAGGAGCACGGACTGCTCGGAGAACAGGGTGCAGGGGCTGCGCCCTGGCTGCATCTGGGCCGGGACGTTGCTGATACGGCCTCGGCGGGCAGCGCACTGCAGCAGCACCTGCATGGGCAAGGAGACGGGCTGTGGTACGTGCTGCTGGACGGGCTGGATGAGGGCCTGAGTGACATCCCCGGCCTCGACAGAGTCCTCCTGCTGCAGCTGCGGGCGCTGTCGGAGACACAGCGTGAAAGGCTGCGTTTGCGGATCACCTGCCGTACCACCCGCTGGCCCGAGGCGCTGGAAAGCGGGTTGCGAGGGCTGTGGCCGGAGGAGGGTCAGGTGGCGTTGATGACGCTGGAGCCTCTGACCCGGCATGACGCGGAGAGCGCGGCCTGGCAGCGCGGCCTGGATGGGGCAGCGTTCGCCGAGGAGGTGAGTGGCCGGGGCCTTGTGGCCCTGGCAGAGCAGCCCGTCACGCTGATCCCGCTGCTGGACGCTCAGGCCGAGGGAGAAGATCTTCCCAAGACGGTGGCCGAGGCTTACGACCAGGCCTGTCGCAGGCTGTGCACGGAGAATTGGCCGCAGGGGTTTGTACAGCGCCAGGAACGGCCGGCGGTGGATCACCTGCTGGAGGTGGCCCGCTGGGCGGCAGCCGCTCTGCAGTTCGGCCGCATCCCCGCCCTCGCCGACCGGGAGCTAGCGCGAGAGGATGAACTACATCTCGACAGCCTTGTCGGCCCCGCCCTTCCCGGACTCGTTCCGCAACTGGAGTGCCGCCGCCATGAACTGCTGCACCTGACCGAGTCCTCCTTGCTGACACCGGTGGGTCAGCGGCGTTGGGTGTTTGCCCATCGCAGCTACCAGGAACACCTGGCGGCGCAGTACCTGCGCGAGCGCATCGCCCCGGCGGTGCGAAGCGAGCTTTTGTGGGCAGGCAGCGGCTCGGCGCGCCACATCGTGCCGGAGCACGAGGAAGTCGCCGCCCGCCTGGCGGCCGATGACCCGGAGCTATTCGAGGATCTACTCGTCCACGACCCGCGGGTCCTTCTCCTGGCCGACCTGCCCTCGCTGTCGGCCGACTACCGGCGGCGGGCCGCCCAGGCACTCCTGGACGCAGCCCCCGACGAGGGCTTCGACCGCATCGACTTCGCGCTCCTCAAACGGCTGACCCACCCCTCTCTGTTCGCACAGCTGACCCCGTTTCTGGTCCGCGACGCCGACCCGGATCAGACGTATCTGGCTTTGTGGATCGCCGCACAGTGCCGACCAGCCCAACTAACGCCCGCCCTACTGGCGTTCGCGGAGGACACCACGCTGCCGACGCGGCTTCGCTCCTTCGCTCTGCACGCGATCGCCGAGGAGACCGTGCACGGCGACGATGTCGTTGCCAGAATGCGCGCCCTGGCCACGGACGGGAAGACCGGCGTTGCCGAAGCAGCGCTGGACCATCTGTGGCCGCGGCACCTGCCACTGACCGAGTACTTCGATCTGCTCCCCGCCCAACGGTCGTTCACCTACCGGCCAGAGCTGGAGAAGGCTATGGACCTGATTTCGGCAGAGCATGCCGAGGAGGCTCTGGCCTGGTGCCTCACAGCCCTTGAGGACCAAACCCCCAAGTCCCTGATCGCCACTGCACTGCTGGCGAGGTGCATCCACCTCATCAGCCACCCTGGCCTCGGCAGTCCGGTGCTCGGCGAGGAGCAGGCCGGCCGGGCGCTCGTCGCCCTGGCGGCCTACCCGGAGCTGTCCCACACTAGCGACGCACGCACCCCGCTCGAATACCTGCACGACTCCTTGAATGCCGTGCCCGCTCTGCGCCGCCGTCTTGCCGACTACGTCCTGCGCCACAGCAGCCAGGAGCATGTACTGGAACTCACCTTCACCACCCCGGAGGTGAGGCTGTTCCCGGACGAAGACCTGCTGTACTGGGCCGAGCGCTGGCCGGACCTGCCACAAGAGATGCGGCGTACTGCGCAGCCGCTCTTCAGCCGCAGGCAGCGGCCGGACGACGCGCGGCTGCACGAGGCCATCGAACAGGCCCGGCAGGCCGATGACGAACTCAGGAACGCCACCGCCTGGTGGGACGCGCCGCCCCCCGAGTGGCAGCTCCGCAGGCAGAAGCGCGAGCAAGAGCAGCGGCGCCGCAACACCTTCGACGAGGGCCAGTTCACGGTAGCGTTGGAGGCGGTCCACACTGCCGTCCCGGACCAGGTCCGCGCTGCCTGGCGCACGGTCCTCGGCCACCTCTACCGCACCCACGACGGTCGGCCCTCCGAAGGATCCCTCCACCTCACCGCAGTGGCTGCAGCACCGTCATGCCCGCCCAAGGGCAGCGCTCTGCACGCGAAGCTGTTCCAAGCCGCCCTGCACGTCCTGGCCACCACCCCCGCATGGAAGCCGCACGATGTCTCGGCCTGGGGCACCGAATGGACCGCCGTACCAGAGCTGACCGCGGCCGGATTCGTGTCGGCCGACTCCTGGCAAGCCGCAGTGCCCGCAACAGACATCGAGCGGTGGACCGGCTGGGCGCTCGCGCTGGCCACGATGACACCCCCCGCGCAGGAGGGGGACCTGCACCACAGCCTCTTCAAGCGGTGCGCTCGCCACGCTGGCCCCGCCTTCGAGGCCGCGCTTGCGGCATGCCTGGACCGCCTCGAGTCATACCGGCTCACCGAACTGATCCGATTCCTTCACACACTGGATGCGATGAACGCCCTCGCCGTCGTGCGGGACTGGGCCGCTGTACCCGGCCGCAGTGACGCAGCCTGGGCTGCCGTGACGGTCACCCTGTCCGGCCTCGGCGACACCCCTGCCCTCGCCCAGGTCAAAGACACCGTGGCAGCCGGCCCGCACTATGAAGGGCCAGAACCAGACCCAGGGCGCTGGATCACCGCGGCCCGCACCCTTATGTCCTATCCCGACCTGCCGGAAAGCTGGCCGCCCATTCGCCAGGCGTTCGACGATCCCGAGCTGTGCCGGGCCGTGATCGACAGCATGATCACCGGCGGCTCCGGCCATTGGCCCGCAGGCTTGGCAGAACTCGACGTAGACGATCTCGCCGACCTCTACACACGCCTGTGCGAACGGGAGGAACTGCACCGGCCCCGGACCGAGCACGAGCCCGGTGTCGCCTACAGGATCACCCGGGAAGACACCCTCCACGACCTCGCCGACGCCCTGCCCCAGCTGATCGCGGACAAAGGCACACAGCAAGCGGCCGACCACCTCAGCCAACTGACCGCCTCCACATCCCGCCACACGTCGCGGCTGCGGCGTCTGGCCCGCCGGACCGCCCGCCAGGCGGCCCAGCAACAGAGCGGGCCGCTGCTCGCCCACCAGTTGAGGAAACTGGCGGCCGACCACAGCCTGCGCGTGATCACCGACGAAGCCCAACTCCTGGACGTCGTCATGGAGGCCGTCGACCGAGTACAGGAAGCACTGTCGGGCACCAACGGGATGGCTATCCTGCTGTGGAACCGTGCCGCCGCAGCCGACTACAACGCGATGTGGCCGACATGGGAAGAAGACTTCAGTGACCTCGTCATGGGCCTGCTCAAGATCCACCTCGGCGGACGGCGCATCATCCTCAATCGCGAGGTCCAAGTCGACCGCCCAGGCGCCGGAGGAGGCCGCACAGACATTCATATTCAGGCGGCCGACCCCTCCCATGACACCGAGCCGTTCACCGTGGTCATCGAAGCAAAAGGCTGCTGGAACCGAAGCCTACCCACAGCACTGGCTGAGCAACTGGTCACCCGCTACCTGCGCCGCCCCCGCACTGCCGGCATCTTCCTCGTCGGCTACTTCGACTGCGACCAGTGGCACTCCGAGCGGCGGCAGCGCTGCTTGCCCGGCCACACTCCGCAGCAGATCGAGCACGAGCAACAGGAACTGGCCGCACAGCAAGATGCCCTCGTCCGCGCACGGGTCCTCGACTGCCGGCCTCCCGGAGCCCAGACCGCCTAACCCCCGCCCGCCCTAACCGAGGCGTGACCGGGCCGGCGCCCTTTGGAGTGGCGGCTGCACCAGCAACTCCTCGATCGGAAAATCGAGGCCAGCGCAGGCGCGGCGTCGCGACGGCGGGCGAGGAGGAGCGAGCGCCTCACATGCGGGAGCTGACTTGGGGCCGGACTTCGGTGGCCGGAATCTGTGTCCCCACGGTCCCGGTGGCGCTCCTATCGTGTGGACCTTGGGTTTCTTGCCGGGTGTCGATGGCGAGCCGGTACTACAGCAACGCTGTGATCATGGCGCTGATGGACCTGTCCCGCGGGTACTGCTACTGGCCCGCCCCGCCGTGCCCCACACCCGTGATCCGCGAAGTGAACGGGGCGCCGATGATGAATGTACAGATCGCCCACATCCGCGCCTTCGAAGCAGGTGGCCCCCGAGCCGACCCGGCCTGGCCGGGAGACGTCAACAGCTTCGCCAACCTGCTGCTGCTCTGCGAACCCCACCACAAGCTCATCGACGGGAAGTACCGTGACCGCTATCCGGTGGCGGAACTGGAGAGCTGGAAGCAGCGCCGGGAGGGCGAAAGCCTCCAGCGGTTCAAGGATGCCCGCATCCTGAGCGAAGAGGCGCTGTCCAACGCGATCGCCAAGGCACAGGCCGACCTCCTCGACCAAGTAGGGCCAGCTCTCGAAGAGTTCCGGCGGTTCGCGCCGCAGATGGCCGAACTGCTCGACATGCTCACGACCTCACTGGCAGACCCTCGAGTGCACGGCTTTGTCTTTCGCCCGACACCGTTGAGCTGCTGCACACCGCTGCTTTCCGGCTACGGGAACTTCCGGACACCGCTCCGACGCTCGCCCACGCCGCGCGGGATCTTGCCGGCGTACTAGAAAGGGCTCCCCAGATTGAGCGCGTGACAGCTGCGCTCAAGATTCAGATCGACCGCTTGGAAGAGCTGGGAGGCGGCCGACTGAGGTAAGGCTGGCCCCGCCCGTGGCCTGCCCGGCGTCGACTCGGCGGATGGCGACGAGGGCCTTCGCGCCGAGGCGCGGCTGATGCCTCATATGCGTTACGTCCTGAAGGCTGGAGGCGGGGCGGCTCTCCGAGTGCTGCGGACGGACCTGCCACGCGTTGCGTTCCGCGGGAGGTACCACGCTGTGCATGTGCATTGGCAGCGGGCCGAGGGTTCGATGCGGGGGAGTGGCGTCAGCGCGTCTACAGCTGCGGCGGGGACGTGACTGCTGCGGTGGAGCGCTGGCTAGTGGAGACGAGCCGCATGCATCCGGGCTTTTGCATCTCCGCTCTGGAGGTCCGCGGATGGAAGCCTCCCTGCGCCGGATCGCCGTCGGACGGCCGTCAACGGGGGGCGTGCCCGTAGCACTTGATCCCGGCGCTGCTGGACGAAACGAACAGGTTCCACTCGTTCTGGTGGTCGGTCGGGCCCCGGATGTACCCCCCGCTTCTAACCTCACACAGAGCATTTGTGTGCGGTGCTTGGCGGAACTACCTGGCACGCCCCCTGTTCGCCGTTGGAGGCTGTACTTGAGCGCTGCGCCGCTATTCGCCTGCTGGTCTTACAGGTTCCGCCGACGTGATCATCGTGGACGATGAGTCGGAGACGGGTCTGGATCGGCACCGCGACGAGCTGCGGCCTGCTGCGGTCCGTCAAATGCTCAGGCTGCGGGAGTCGGGGGAGCTGACCACCGCGCACATGAGGCTCATTGCCGAGTCGGTGGACGTGAGTCTGCGGCAGGCGTGGCGCTGGCTGGCCGAGGCGGAAGAGACCGGCTCACCGGAGAAGCCCGAACGCAGGCGTTTCCGGATCACCGAAGAGATCATCGATGTCCTCGCCGACTACCGGGGCAACGTCAAACGCGCCCACGAGCATCTAGTGCGTGAGGCCAAGAAGGCGGGGGAGAGGCCGATCGGCCTGACCACGCTGCACGACGCCATCGCCCGCGACCTCAACCCAGGCTTCATGGCCGGCCTGAGGGAAGGCATCCCAGCTGCCCGCGGCTTCGACCCCGCCTTCCAGCGCCCGGCGGTCGCCCGCAACCAGGTGTGGGAAGGGGACCACAAGCAGGCCCCGACCGTCGTGATGATGCCCGACAAGAAGCCGTCGAACGTGTGGGTGACGTGGTTCGAGGACCGTGGCACCAGCAACGTGATGGGCTGGGCGGTTACCGCCGGATCTGCGCACCGCGGATCGGTCCTGGCGGCTGTACGGGCCTCTGTGATGCGTGAACCCCCTTACGGGCCCGCTGGCGGGCTGCCGCACCTGGTACGGGTCGACGGCGGCTCCGACTTCATGTCCAAGACCGTCCGGCGGACCTTCGGCCTGCTCGGTGTGCCGATGCACAAGGTGCGCAGCGCCCGCCACAAAGGCGGGATCGAGCGTCTGAACCGCACAAGCATGACCCGGTTCTTCGCTGACCTGCCCCGCTACACCAAGGCACCCCTGCTTGACCACCATCGCCGCGTCGGCGACCAGGACCCGCCCCTGACCTTCGAGGCCTTCGTCGACAAGCTGCGCCAGTGGGTTGAGGAGCACAACACCCAGCACGTCCTTGAACGAACCGGGATGTCACCGCTTGAAGCATGGCTGAGCGATCCCACCGAGATCCGGCCCGAGCCCAGCCCGGAAGAACTGCGCGGCTTCATGTTGGAGAGCGACAACAAGGTCCACAAGGTCACCAGTCACGGAGTCGAGTTCCGCAACCGCTACTACATGCCCGAGAAGGGCGTGGGACGCATCGGTCTGCAACTGCGCCTGCGGTGGATGCCCCACCACGACCACGAGATCGACCTCTATACCTTCCGTGGCAACCGCTATCTCGGCCGGGCCTTCCTCAGCAACGAGGCCAGCGAGGAGATGCGCAAGGAAGTCCTCAATGACCGCGACGAGCACAGCGAGGTGCTGCGCCAGGCCCTGAAACGCTCCGCCGAACGCAGGCGGGAACGCCACCTGCCCTCCACCCAGCCCGAACTCCCCGTCCGCGCCATCCGCATGACGGAACAGGAGGCACGCGCCGAACTGGAAGGCACCACCCCACCCACACCGCCCCGACGGCGTAAACAGCCCTACCAGCCCCTGACTCCGCTCCCGCCCACCTGGCGGCGCCCCGGCCAGACCCCTGCTCCTGCAACGGAGGACGACGCATTATGACCACCGCTCCGAAACGCAAGCACATGCCCAAGCGCCGCGCTGCGCCGGACGCCGACCAGCCCGCCACGGCACCGCGCCGCCGCCCCGACCTGCGTCCGCAGTTCTTCCTCGGCCTGGAGGACTCCACCCTGGTCGCCACCGACACTCTGTTACAGATCAAGGACACCGTCATCGACACCGTCGAGTCGAAGGCCATGTCCGTGATCTACGGCGACGCAGGTCTCGGCAAGAGCTTCAGCACCTGCGCCACAATCCAGGAAATGAACCCGGATCTGATCCTTCCCTTGGACTTCGCCCGCTCCCGCCCCGGACCGAAGGACCTGCGCGAGGAGCTGTTCCACCAGATGAACCTCAGCTACAAGATGCCTGGCACCCCCACAGCGTTCGACAAGCTGCTGCGAGAGACCCTGCCGCGGCGCCCGTACGTGATCGTGTGCGACGAGGCCCAGCAGTACCGGCGAGAGAACTTCGAGTTCCTGCGCAAGCTGTGGGACAACTGCGACCCCAAGCCCGCCATTTTGTTCGTCGGCGGCCGTGAGGCCTATGAGACCCTGCAGAGCGACCCCGCGCTTGCCTCCAGGATCTACATCCGCCTGGAAATCCTGGCTATGACCGAGGAGGAGGTCCTCAAGACCATCCCCGATTCCCACCCCGTCTGGCGGGACGCCGACGAGGCACTGCTGAAGCGGATCGACATCCAGCACGCCATCGGATCCTTCCGCGAGTGGGTCAAGGTGACCAAGCACGTGCTGAAGGGCATGGAGTATTTCAGCGCCGAGCAGGTCGACGACCGCATCGTCGACTGGGCTCTGGCCCGGTGCTGACCACAGCGGCTGTGCGAGGGACGGCGGCCGTACAGCCGTTCCCCTTCGCCGACGAGCCGGCGCCCCAGGAACTGCACTTCCTCAGCCTGGCCGAGGCACGTACGGTTGCGACGCCCGGCCTCACGGCAGTCAGACACGCACTCGACGACGCCCACCAGCAGCAGCGCTTCCTGTGCGTGCTGGGCGATGCCGGTGTCGGCAAGACCTTCGCCGTCCACTCCACCGCCGTCGCCCACTTCACCGATGTGCACCTCTTACTGCGTCTGGGGGCCAATCCCAGACCGACTGATCTACGCAACCACCTGCACAACGCCCTCAGGCTGAGAGGCGAACCACCCGGAGACCCAGCAGCCGCCGACGCTCTCATTCGCGGTGCACTCGGCGCCGGGCCCCGCATCGTTGTCGTCGACGAAGCGGACCAGATGCCCGACGCTTGCTTCGAGTATCTCCGGTTCCTTCACGACGACCGTCCCAGCGGACTCTGCGTGGTCCTCATCGCCGGACAGCGCGGTGAGCGGGTCTTGCGCGGCCAGCAGATGCTCCACACCCGCACCACAGCCTGGCTGACTCTCCAGCCGGTCGTCCGCGATCAGATCCCGAGAACCATCCGAGCCCTGCACCCGCTGTGGCACACCGTGAGCCCCGATCACCTCTCAATGCTGGACGACCATTTCGCCCACGGCAGCCTGCGCCGCTGGGCCCTGCTGACCCACCACGTCCAGCGCGCCATAGCCGCCAC
This sequence comes from Streptomyces sp. NPDC044061, assembly GCF_056434305.1. Taxonomy (NCBI): domain Bacteria; kingdom Bacillati; phylum Actinomycetota; class Actinomycetes; order Kitasatosporales; family Streptomycetaceae; genus Streptomyces; species Streptomyces sp. NPDC044061. The sequence continues at coordinate 70,578 of NZ_JBWKFL010000026.1, forward strand.
CGGCGCCATCCACCCCGACCCTGACCTGCTCCAGCAGGTCATCCACCGCATCGACACCTCACGTCGGCCATGACCTCACCCACCCGCCCCGGTGCCAAATCGATCCCACCGCCCATCACACCCCCGCTGGACACCCACGACCACCGCACCATTCACCTCGCGGCTTACCAAGCACGCCCACCTCGCGCCCGCCACCGCTTGCCCGATGACCCAAGAACCAGCGCAGCAGCCGGACATCACTGCGCCCTCCACCGACCTGACGGCGCTTAACGAGCATTGCAGGAACCTATGCGAGACCAGCCAAGGCGCTCGCCCCGTTGACGTTGAGGAAGACACCTTGTCCCGGAGACGCAAGACGGCTTCCAGTACGCCTCACGCCCAAAACGATCGCGCCGCGACCGACGAGACTGACTATCAGCTGGCCCCGCCACTCACCGTGCTTCTCGACCCCCTGGACGATGTCACGGTCATACGGATGGCCATGGCCGCCCATCACCGCAGCACCGGTCGCATCACAGTCCACCCCACACCTCAGCCGCGCATCAACACGCTCGCCATCGACATCCTCACCCGGCTGGGGGAACCCCCCGAGATGATCAGCCTGTTAGGGAGGAGCAATGCCTGGGCCTGGGCCACCCACCAGATCCGGCACTTGACCGTCTCTCAACTCATCTTGCTACGAGCCCATTGTCTGAACAGATGGAGCTGGAACCAATTGCTGCAACTGCGTCAAAGCACTGGCCTGCACGTCGTGGCCATCTGTCACCAGCCGACACTGCCCCCCGCCATGACAACGGCCCTGCAAGAGATCAAACACAGCTGCTTCCCCGCGCACAGCCCGGCTGCCACTCTCCTGCTGGCACCTGCAACAGTCGCAGCGCGTACTCCCGTATGCATCGAGGAAGCTCGCTGAGTCCCGTACCCCTCCGCACGGACCACCCCAGCACACAGATGCGAGTACTGCGATGGACGCCCGAGTACGCCTTCCGCCATTGCAAAGATCGCTAAGGTACCCGCCCGCACCTGGAGAAGCCGTGGCCAAGGAAATCCGCTTCCCGCCCGCTCCGCCGATCACCGTGCTCCTCGACCCCGGGGACGACGTGACCGTTACACAGGCTGTTCTGGCCACCCATCAGCCCGGCGGCGACTTCATCGCGGTCCACCCATCGCCCCGGATGCGCAGCGCTACGCTCGCCTTCGACATCCTTGCTGCACTCGGCAAACCGCCGGTGCTTCCCGGCAACTGGGCCGGAGCAGGCGCGCCGGCCTGGAATGTCGCCGGTGCTTGGATCCTCACACGACCGGTCTCCCGGCTCGCATTGCTGCGAGCACACCTGCTGGATGCCACCTGCTGGAAAGACCTGCTGAACTTGCGCCGCCGCACCGGCCTGCACCTGGTGACCGTCTGCCACCAGCCCGCCATGCCCACCGTCATGCGCATGGCACTGCGCCAGGTCGAGCACACCTGTCTCTCCGTCCACAGCCAACGCGCAGTCCACCTCCTCGCACCGCCGCCTGCGAAGCCGACCCCCCACATCTCCATCGCAGAAAGCCGCTGGGTCACGCTGCCCTCCCTCGCCTACCTGGCGCTCGACCTAAAGGCAGGCTTTCCGCCCTGCCGCTGCGTCCCCCGCCACACCGGCCACCGCACCGGGCGACACGGCAACCTCGCTCTGAGGGAGCCCTCCGCCTACGCGCTAGCCCAGATCACCCACCGGCTAGCCACCCGCACCGCCCACCCACAGCTCGCCGCAGCGCTGGCCACCGCCATCATTACCGCGGCCCCCGCCGAGCAACTGGGAACCGTCCATCTCGACCACCTCAACGCTGACGCCACCGCCCTCACGCTCCACGACCGTCACGGCGCCCGGCCGCAGCCCATCGGCTACGGCTGCACCGTCTACCCCATCCCGCCCTGGGCCAGACCGTTCCTGCAGGCCGCAGCCAACCTTCTGCACCTGTCCCCACCCGGCGCCGGGATAGGGCGCCTTCTGAGTGGCCTGCCCCGCGACTGGCTGTCGCTCACCGACTTCGCCGAGACCTGCCGGCTGAGGCCTCCCCAGCCCGCACGACCCCGTCGGCGCGCCAAAAGCCGCCACATCTCTCCTCGAACAGTGCAGTGGTTCCACGGCATCGTGCCGGAGCCACACGCATACGTCTCCTACCAGCGATGGTTGAATTCACCGGACCTCTGACGTCAACCCACGGCCCGCTGCCGGCGTACGGCTTGAAGTGCAGAGTCACGTACGCGTGAACGTGCAGAGGAATGCGGTGTGCCTGCGTACCGGACGTTGCTATCTGACGCGAGGTCGCGGGTGACTTCGCAGTCTCCATCTCCACGGCCGACCTGCTCGTGACCGGATATGCCCTCGGCGTGGGGATCGGCGCACCGCTGATGACTGTGCTCGGCACCAAGGTCCCGCGCAAGCGGATGCTGATGCTCCTCTGTCCTGGGTGTCACCTCTCTGCGCGGTGGAACGGTTGCGGTGTCGGACTCCGCGCGTGCGAGGAGTAGTTCCTGGTCGAGGAAGGCGCGAGTGCAAGACCATCTCTGTAGGCACGCACCCTCTCGCAGGACTCCCAATCTGCGTCCCCTACCGCGACTCAGGCCTGGTAGCCGGCCGGACACGGCTTGTGCCTCGTGCCATCGTTGGCTGCATGGACGATGCGGATGGCAATAGGAAGCGCCTACCTCTTGAGGCGTACCCGGGCTACCTCGGCTATGCGGCCAACGGCGGTGGACGGTTCATCGTGGCGATGCACGCTGACTGGCCGGTGTACCCGTGCCCGCCCGGAGACGGACACGCGCTCTACGACCTGGCCCAATTTCCTGAGGGAGTCGAATTCGTTCCTGTAGACGACATTGACCGTTGTCTCCTTTTCGAAGCGCGAGGCTACGGTGAACGCAACCCCCAGGGGCAAGACCGCTACTACGTCGCCTGCTGGCATGAAGACTTGATGCCCCTGGCCGACGTCGGCTTGCTGGCCGGGATGCGGTTCGTAACCGAACGGGAACGTGAGATCGCGCGGCGCGAAGCGCTTCGCAAGGATTACCGCGCCGCGGGGTGGAGCGGTCCCGGCGACCCCCTGGACAGCCTGATGGCCACGGTGGGCGGAAGGGAAGTACCGGTCTCCTTCTTGCCACTCGACACATACGACGGGGACGAAGAGGACGATGGCTATGTTGCGGCCCGCGACTGGCCCCTGATTTTCCCTGGGGACAAGGTCGTCGTGACAGCAGCCGGCTGGGAGCAGGTCAACAACACACTCGCTGACGCGAGAATTCAGTTTCCGCCCGACCTCAGCTACGTCCCAGATCTGATCAACATGGGTCTCTACGACACGGCGATTCGGGACATCGCCGTCACCCTCGAGTCCCGCCTACGAGGCGCCCTCGGAGGCGAAGCCTACGGTCAACGACTTGCCGAAGACTTTATCCGTGACCTCCTGGACCGTGCCGAACAGCCAACCTCGCTGGCCAAGGTCTATCGGCTCCGCCTTCGGACCTTCTTCAAATTCATCCGCAACGACTACGCCCACCAGCGCGTGGAACTGTCGCGCCCTCAAGCCCTCGCTCTCATCGCGCACGTCACCATGATCCTCAACGACATCCAGGAGCTACTGGAGGACCAGTAGAGCCCGCAGCCATACGAGCGGCGTCCAGCGCACTGTCGGCACTGAGTTCGCACGCGGGCCCCACCAGTGGATGCGTCAACATCAAAGGACACCATCTCCCAGAGCAGCACCCTTCAACAGCGCGGGTGAGTTCGAGGGCGTGCTGGAAGGGCGTCATGCTCGGTCTGCCTCGTGTGTTCTGCCCGTGAGGCCTGGGCGTCGGGTGCGGGCGGGAAGGCGGTTGTGGATGTGCTCGTGGTGGCGGAGGGGATCGAAGGGCTCCCAGTCGGCCACCGCCAGGTCGGCGGCCGTGGGGATGGCGGCGTGCTGCAGGCAGCGCTGGGCGCGCCAACGCAGCTGTTCGGCGTACGGGATGGCGCTGAGGTCGTAGACGGCCATGACCGCGGCGGGCAGGGCCAGCTGCCCGATCGTCGCGGTGGCCGGCACCAGTGTCCAGGTGCCGACCGGGGCATTGAGGGAGATGAGCGTGTTGGTGCAGCGGTGACGGCGCCGGGTCTGGGCGATGCACTGGATCTCGTCCACTGGGCGGGCGGCCAGGTAGCGCACGTACAGCAGTTGCACGATGGGGCGGGCCGGGCGGCAGGCCGCCGAGTCCCTTTGCTGGGGTGCCGGGCTGTCCAGGGAGGCTGGGCAAGGGGTGAAGGCACCGGCGTCGATCAGACGGCGGGTGTTCACGGCGAGCGACCGGCGCAGCCCGGTCAGCTCGGGAGGCGGCGGGGGAGTGTCGCGGGCGGGACAGACGACGGCGTGCGGCAGACGGCACCAGCTGCTGCCGTCTCCACCCGGGTAAGCAACGCCGGAGCTGACATGCCAGCGGCATGCGGTGGGCACCCGGGCGGCCGGAAGTTCGTGCGGATGAAGGCGGACGGGCCGCTGAGCGCCGCGGTGGTACCACTCGATTCGGTTGCCGCACTCGCGGCACCGGTCGCCCTGACCGCAGCGCAGCAACCGGCTGACGCCGTCGGGGGATACGTGCAGGGAACGGCGCACGCGGTGGACGAGGGGGCTTCCGTCCCAGCGCCGGGCTGAGGGAGAAGGTGTGGAGCGCATGCCGGCGAACCTGTCAGCCAACACGCCGGATCCGCGGCAGCGGCTCCGCGGGATCGCCCAGTCAGCCTCATGTGGTGCGACTGGGATGCGAATGCGTGATCGCGTGTTCGAGCGGGTCTCGCCGGTTCGGGTGATCTGTGGCAGGCGCCCGGGCGGGGAGTCAGTCTTGGGCCGGGCCGGGCAGGTCGTGCCCGCGGCACAGGGTGCTGAAGAGCTTGTCGAGCGGAGTGTCCAGGGCGTGGGCGAGAGCGTGCCAGGTTTTCAGTGTGCCGATGGTGCGGCCCTGCTCGATCTCGATGAGGGTGCGTCTGGCCAGGCCGCTGCGGGCGGCGAGCTCGTCGTAAGTCCACCCGCGAGTGGCCCGCAGGCGCGCGAGCTCCAGCCGCAGCGCGTTGAGGTCCGGATCGGGCGGCAAGAACGTCACCCGTCCATCCGACGGTGCAGACCCTTGCCCTGTCAGTGCAGACCTCTGCCCTATTTCTGCAGGTCGTGCACGCCGCGTCAGGGCAGTGGTCTGCACTATGGTGGCCGCCGCCCCAGCACCCGCTAGGGAACCGGCGCGCACGACAGGAGGAACACGCGCCCATGAGGCTGCGCACAGCATGTCCAGCACTGCCACGCACCTGGACCGTCGAACTGCGCCTGTACCCCAGCGGCCTCGCCGTCGTCTGCCGACAATGCCCGCCCAGCAGCCGTCAAGTCACCGCCGCCTCCGCCCGCTCAGCCGCCCTCGCCCACCTCGCGCGACACGCACGCGGCGACTTCCGCCCGCCCCACCTTCGTACCTGCCAGTGCCACGAGCGCGGCTGCCGCTGGCATCCCCGCCACCGCGGATGCGCCGGCCCCATCCGCCTTCTCCTCGCCTGCGAACGCGGCGGACGGATCTGGAGACTCGCCGACACCTGCAGCGCCTGCGCCGCAGCAACAGCTCAAGCAGCCGTCGTACCCGACATAGCCCTCACCGCACCACCCCAGCCCACATCTACACGACGCTGCAGCCGACGGCCCAGAGGACCGGACGAAAAGGCCCGAGTCCGCGACATGCTCAGCTACCTGGCCGTCACCCTTCCCAACAACACCGCGCCCCCGGCGCGCCTGCTCGCACTGCAATGCGCACTCCGGACGGACACCGCCTTGCACGTCCGATTGCCCCGCGGCATGCTCCGCAGCCTCCGCCTCGACACCCCAGACCCTTGGCGCGAACTGGAGCAGGCACGCTGGCTGCGCACGTCACTCGCGAGAACCTCCGGCGAGATCACAGCCCAGCTCTTCGACACAACCCTGCTCGGACAGGCTCCAGCGCGCCCTGACCGGCGACGTGCTGCGGACTGGGCCCTGCGTACCAGCCGCCCGTACAGGGCAGGGGTGGCCGGTGCGCTGCAGCAACTGGCCAGTGTCTACCTCGCAGCACACGCTGACACATCCGGCAACGGCCTTACCGAGCCCGATCGGATAGCACAAGCCTGCGGCCTCAATTCTGCAGAACTCTCTGATCTAATGGTTCAGTTGGCGGCATCCGGCCAGCTCAGGGAATGGCGCCGTTGCCCGTACTCGGCAGACCTCTACTGGACCCTCCGTTCCGCCAGTAGCAGGTAAGTGCCGAAGGGGGGGCGCAGCGTAACCAGCAGGCCGCACCATGTACCGGGATGAGTGCCGCACTACCTGGACGACCGGACACGGCCCACCCCGCCGCAGCATCGCCCCCACTTGCGGAGGCCTTGGGCCGCCGACGGCCGATTGCGCCAAGCATCCTGGCACTGTTCTCCCTGCGCCGCTGCCATGGTGTTCTCCGGACACGCAGGATGGTCCAGATGCGGGAAGATCGAGAGGAGCACGTCGACCCGGCAGCCTGAAGGTCTGCCACCGCACTGCCGAGTCGGGTCTTGCGGTTGGCCGAATCAGGCTGCGAGCATGCGGCGGTGCGCCTGAACGAACTGTTTCCGTCAGCGGTGATACACCTCGGGACTGAGGAGGCCCAGCGCGAGCTCAATCTCAGCGAGCCCCTTGAAGTCCTGTGGGCCGTCATGCAAGTTCAGCCGCTGCAGCAGCGCGCGCAGACCCCCTTTCACCTGCGTTCGCTGACTCGCGGTCTGCTGGAGGACATCGACCGCCTTTCCGTAGACGCCGCGGCGCCCCAGCACGCCGTCCACGTACTGCGCGCGTCGGTCTGCTGCATCCCCGCCTCCGTCGCCTTCCGACACGGCGACCGATCCGGCATGTGGGATTGGGTGCACTCGGCCTTCTCGGATGAGGTCCCACGCGGCGACGGCACGATGACCACCGATCCAAGCGTGCTGCTGCGAGTCGCCGGTCACCCGACCTGGCACCGGGCTGCCCTGCCGGCCGTGGCTACGCTTGCGACGCCGATTTACTACCTGGCTTGGGCCCACGCAGCCGCCACCGATCTCGCCGAGGCGTTTTATCCGCGCATAGTCAGTCTCTGTGCCGAGGGTCTTCCGGTCGGCGCCCCGGTCGCCGAGATCGCGATCAACCTGATCCCCTGGCAGCGCCAGCAGGAACGTGATGCGGAGGCCGCCCAAGTCTCCCGGGCTCTTGAGACGTGGCTCTACTCCCACCCCACGCATCATGCTGCCGGAAGGGCGGCAGGCCTGCTCACCGGTCTCGATCGGAGCCTGCTCTCCCGATCCCCCCTCGAGATCGGCGCATGGACACTGCGGAACGTCCCGCTCACGGACCCAGAAGCATTCGACATCACGCTGCGCATGAGCATTTGCTCCGGCCGTGGATGGGCCGCTTCCCACTTCGACCAGCTTCGTTCAGGGCTGAGTGGACTGCTCGCGGGACTCCCCGCAGAGGACGCATTGGCCAGGTCACACGCGCGGGGTCAAATCTTCCGCTCTTGCGAGCCAGTGCTCTATGACCTGCTACAGGCCGGCGAATTCCAGTTGCTCTCCCAGTGGATCGCGACCTGGCAAGGGGTGAGCCTGCCAGACGCCCGCACAAATCGAGTGATCATCGTAGCGGCCGCCGCCGAAGGGGCCTGGTTCCGCCCAGGTACCGCCGTGCGTCATGGCCCGTCTGCTGTGCTAAGCGAGTTCGTGGAGTCCGCGAATGAAGCGCTCGGCCTTGCCTACACTGCACCGGGCCTCCCGGACGCGGCGCTGACGACGCCAGCCACTGGGGCCAAGAGTGAGGAGCACACGGCCGCCGTCAGGTTCCAAGAGGCGGTATACGCCTTCGTGGACGCCGCAAATCTCGCCGACTTCGTCAGGAGTGAGCAGGCGGAGGGGCTCATCTCGCTGCTGCCCCCCTTCACCCCGCTGCAGGCTCTGCTCGCCCGCGCAGGCGGTCCTGTCCCGCCCCTGCAGATCAGCGCCCAGGCACCCAGCGCAGACCGTTCCATCAGCCGGGTCCAGTTCTGGTGTGGTGACGTCGGCTCCGCCAAGCACGAGCTTGCGATGGTCCGCAGAATCTTCGAGGACGCGTGGATCAAGCTAGACGTCGTCCAGGACTCAGCCGTGACCAGAGAGCGATTCCTGGATGCGTATCAAGACGACACTCACGACGTGCTATGGATCGCATCCCACGCCGAGCACGACCCCTACGCTCCGGAGGAGGCCGCTCTCGCCCTACGCCCCGGCCATGCCGTGACGCTGCGAGACCTTCTCGAGTGCGCTCCCTCGTCGTCCGACCATCGGCGCCTGCTCGTCCTCAACACCTGCGATAGCGCCAACTCCTGCAGCCAGGGCCCGTTCGACGAGATGGGACTCGGCCGTGCGCTCGTCCACAAGAACCAGGCCGTCGTTGGGCACTTGTGGCGCACCTACGACCCGTGGGCGGCTGCCTTCGGCGCGCTCCTCGCAATCGGCCTGGTGGAAAATGGCACCTTTGCTGAGGCTTTCTCGTATGCCCTGACACAGTTGCAGACGGGTAAGGATAAGATCTTCCAACTCCTGCAAGAGAAGAGGGTCGGTGTAGAAGCTGGAGAGTTTTGGGAACTGCTCTCCGACCAGACCATTTTTGATTGGGGTAGCCCCGCCTTCCTGAACTGAGCTCCCCACCCACGGCAGGCCTCGGCCGAGAAGAGCTCGCATGGACATCCCGCGGCTGCGACGCAAGCTGGCAAGGCCCTTTCTCAGGCCGAACATCGGCGGTGGTCCAGTCGAGCTCGATGCGACGGCCAGGCACGCTGTGAGCGGGCAGCTTCAGCAGCACGCGGTAGGCCGCGAGCAGCAAGATCGGGGTCAACGACGACGCCTTCGGCGGGACCTGCGGGATGGGATAGGAGACAAAACTAAGTGACCGCACTTCAGGGCCGGGGTGCCTTAGCTCTTAGCTAACGGATTAGCCGCAGCCGTGCTCCTCCAGCCAGCGTTCTTCCAACCCGCCCACACAACACGCCCGGAAACTCTAGGCGTTGTCACCCGCGCGAACGGTAAGTCACACCGCCGCACGCCGACCGTCACCCACCCTCACCACTTCTGCCGCCGGTCTTCTTCCGTACCAGGCAAAAGCTGCTGCTCCGTCCACGACGATCAGACCGGGCTCCGACACGCGCGCTTCGTTGATTGCATCCACGCGTTCTTCGATGGGCTCCTGCGGTCACGTGGTTCGGCCGTGCGGTAGGGATTCACCTGCCCGGCGCAACAGGAGCACCGTCACCACAGGTCAACATCACCTGAAGGACACGAACCGTGACCATCCCCGCGTCAGCCGCGAGCGCCGCCTACTGGGAACCATGCTGGGCCGAAGGCCGCCGCTACCGGCAGTCGTGCGAAGCCAAGCGGCGGCTGATGAACGAGTACATCGGCCCCGGGCGCGGCCGCCCCGCCCTGGACATCGGCAGCGGCGCCGGCGCTCTGGCTCGCCACCTCCATCACGAGCTCGGGTACCGAACGAAGGCCAATGCGCGCACCCAGCCCGCGCAGCCGCAGCTCAGCGGTGCTGAGCAGGCTGCTGTGGGAAGCTCTCACGGCTGCCCGGCCAGGGTCGTGCCGTCAGATCCACCCTGCCGCGCGCATCATGCTCACGATCACGCGGTCGGCCGCCTCCTCCTCGTCCTGGTCTACCTCGACCCTGTCCCGGCCCAAACCCTCGCCGTACCGCAGCACCGCGGACAACGTCTCGTGGTCGTCGGCGCCGCGCGGGTGCTCGAAAGGCGAGTGCAGGACCGGTGAGAGAGCTTGCCGCACCCAGCCGGCGATGGTGGCCTCGTCCCCCTCGGGCATCCACGGGTAGTAGGGCACTCGCCCGAGTTTGCCCAGCGCATCCGTGAGGGCCTCGAAGTCCGGGCCGGGACGCGGACCGGCCGCGCGATCGAGAGCATCGGCGAATGCGGCGAGCAGCGTGAGATCCGATTCGGCTACCTCAATCGCGGTCAGGTGCACCACGTTCCCGCCGTCTGGACCCACCAGCAGCAGCACGTTGGGCGGGTACTCCTCCGTCCTGTCCACCAGTTCCTCGGTTCCTTCGGGCAACGCGTCGCGCACCCGCCAGTACGCCTCCGAGACGTCCTCGATGGGCGCGCCGGGGATCGGCACCACCCCGCTGTCCCGGAAACCGATCAGCACCCCCTCATGGTCCAGGACCATGTCCATTCGGAGTCTCAGAAGCAGCCAGTCCAGTTCGTACAGGCCGGCCAGGGCGTCCGGCACGAGCGGCAAGAGCAAGGTGCGGGTGGGGGCGAGGCGCGGCGGCAACTGCTGGCCGCCCGCTCGGGTGCAGTCGTTCGCCCGCATCGCCTCGGTGTACCGCGTGCCGGCAACCTGGCTTTGCTCTCGGATCTCCCGGGTGCGTTTCCGCGACTTCCTGGGCTTGCTCGTAGGCATGTCTGACTCCATACAGCAGCGCGCCCCACGCACACGCCGCTCTGAAGGCAGGCGGTACCAGATGCACGATGCGTCGAAGGACGGCTTGGCCTACCAACGAGGACTCCGGCGTGAGCGGAAAACCCCTTCAGCGGTCGGCGGTCGTGGCCGCCTGCCCGGCAGCATACCGGCCCGGCGGCAGCGGCATCAAAGGTCTGTTGAGGCCTTGCACCGCTGCGGCTCCCGGTCAGGGTGGTTGTCGTGCTCTGGTCCCACCGCCGGGGTGGCCCGAGACTAAGCGCTTGCCGCACACGGGCAGGCCCGAACTCGTGCGCGCGGGCCTCGCTCTCGTACCCGAGCTGCATGCCGCGCTCGACACCGCGACCGCCGAACTGACCGCGCGCTTCGACACGAAGGTCACGGCGCCGGAGGCGTAAGGGAGGGTCAGTTCTCCTCCGGCGCCTATCAGTACTACTGATCCCAGTTTTCGTCACCGACGGCGTTGTCAGCGAACCCGCGGATGGACTCGTCGACTTCGAACTGGTGGTCCCGGTCGAGCTTCTGGTAGTTCGCTTCGAACTCGTCCTCGGGCATCGTTTCGATGCTGGTGCACAGCATCACGACGAGCTCTTCCTGCTCATCGAAACTCAGTGGTTCCGTGGTCATGTGTCCCCCTCGGTGGGCCCGCGCATGGGCCGAGCGTACGGTTCCTCGCGGCAACGCGTGCGTGATGGGCTCATTGAGGGTTCCGCCGTCACCTCCTGGTCGGCGCGGTCGACGCGCACCGACTGACGTCAGGCACCGGCACCACCTCGCACACCACCCGCAGGCCACCGCCGCGGGTGTGATTACGTCGCGACCCACAAGCGCCATGCACGAGCGCAGCAGCGGCCCTTGGATGTCCAGGGCGGCCAACCGGAGTATGCCGGAAACAGAAAACAGGTTGGTCAGCGGTTCCCGCGGCGGGTAGCGGGGGCGCGCTGTCTAGGCCTGTCGTGAGCTGGCGCCGGTATGTGGATCTGCAAGTCGGGGGCGAGCGCTGAGGCCGCCCCAACGCGAGCAGCGCCCCGTCCTCCGAACGGCACCCCGACGCACCTGTCTTTTCTCATGGAGCGCGCCAGGCGCTCGTGGCTGCCCTCCGGTGATCGGGCGCCGCCGCTGCCTGACGCCGAGGCAGTAGGTGCCTCGGCGTCAGGCAGCTCACGATGTGACGCTGGTGTTGTCGTCGAGGCCAAGGGGCGGCTCCGGCGCACGACAGGACGAGGGTGGCGCCCCGCTGTATCTCGCCGTTTCCGGCGCGGGCACCGGCTGACTTCGAGAGTGGCTGTTCATGCAGGTGACAGCTTCTGCGACATACATGCCACAGGGAACGATCTAGGTTCGGGCCGATTCCGGTCTTGCGGATCCGAGCCGGCATACAGCGAGGTCAGGACGCTGAAAGCTGTCGGCTGCATACCGGACCTTTCCCATCGGGTGGCGGTGGCTGGATGGTGCCGTGCCTGGTCAGGCTGGCGCCAGGCGCTGTCAGTGCCCGCTGTTACACCGATTTTTGAAGACGGGCCGCACTCGGCGTCCCGCCGACGGGAGGGGAAGCATGGCGAAGGTACCGGACGGGTTCCACCAGGTGCGTGGGCACATCCGCCGTAACCCGAAGCCCAGGAGCGCCAAGCGGATGAGCGGATGGATGATCGCCGGCCTGCTGGCGGGAGCCTGGCTGTGGGGACAAGTATTCGGCTTCGACACGGCGACACCCACTCCGGCCGAACCGCACCCGGCAGTCAGTACACCAGCGGACCGATGAGCCGAGGATGGCGCCTACGGCGCCCCCGCGGGCCGGTCGAGGGCGCATCAGCGGCCATTGTGGCGCTGGCCGTGCTGGTAATGGCCGCCCGAACGGTCACCGTGACGACCGGCGTACTGATCGATGCCTGGCCGGTACTGCTGGCTCTCGCAACGCTGGGGGGAGCTGCAGCCCTGTGGCGGGTCAGACGAGCTGTCACGGGCCGACGCCGGAAACACGCGCGTCTGGCCGCTTTGCGGATCACGCTCGCCGAGTTCGACACCATGGACGACCGATGCTTCGAATGCGCGCTGAGGGACCTGCTTGTCCGAGACGGCTGGACGGCCCGAAGGGTAGGCGGCGGAGGGGACCAGGCCGCCGACGCCATCGGCGATCACCCCGTTCTTGGGCGCATCGTCGTGCAGGCCAAGCACACACGCGTCGGAGGAAAGGTCGGATCCGCAGTGATGTACGGGGTGAAAGGGACGGCCGGCCCCGCACACAGAGCCGACCACGCGGTGGTCGTGACCAACGGGCGCTTCACCCGCGATGCAATTACGTGGGGAAACCGGCACACCGTCCACTGGGTCGACCGAGAGAAACTGCAGCGCTGGGCCGAGGACGGGAGCGCACTGCACGAGCTCCTCAAACTGCCCGCCCGTTCGCGCAGCAGCTGGTTCAAACGGGCTGCATGACCAGCATCCGACTCAGCTCCCGTCGTCGAGGACATGGGGGAGTGGTGTTCGACAAAGACGGGTCCTTGGACCCCACACTGAAGTTCCTGCTGTACACCTTCCTGATGCTGGTCGTCGGCAAGATGATCTGGGAGTGACTTACCGAAGACTTCAGCCAGTGGATCACATACGACGTGGGGGCATGATCACCGATCACCCCTGGTGGACGGGACTCGTCGTCGCCAGTGGGCTCTCGGGGGTCATGCGGCGACGCGGTGCTGGGCGAGCTTGTCCAGCATGACCTGGTTGGCTTCCCAGCCATCGGGGAATTTGGCCCGCACGGACAGGTGCACGGGGTCGGTCGAGGGGTGGCTGTCCAGGAGATCGGCGATGCCCTCGCGGGCAACGACGATGCATGCCTGCCGGTGGCGGGAGGCGAGTACACACAGCCGCCCGGCCTCCAGGTGGAAGGCGGTGGCATCGCGGCGGCCGGACAGCGGGTGTACGACGATGACGACCTCGAACTCGCGGCCCTGCAGCCGGTTCGCGGTGTCCACCGCCACGCCCGGCGCGCTCGGGTTGCCGGTCCGGGCGAGCGCGGCCCGTACAAGGTCGGCCTGGTCGCGGTGGGCGACGCCGATGGCGATGTCACCGGCGTCCAGGGGTCGGCCGCCGCGGTGGCGCTCGCAGGTGGCGACCGCCCCGCGATCCAGCAGCCGGCCGGCGAGGTCGGCGGCGGTCTGGATGGTCTCGGTGTCGGTGCGCGGGACATGACGGCGCGGCAGTTCGTGCAGGGCCCAGCCGGTGGTGAACGCCATCGCAAGGGTCTCGTCCAGGTCGGTGTTGCCGAACCCGGCGGTGCGGAACTCCAGGGCGCGGGTGTCGTCGCCGGTTCCGGCGGTGAAGTGGGTGAACGGGTAGAACGCCTGGGCGATGGTGGGGGCGGCCGATGACGGCAGGCGCCAGGACACCGGCAGCCGGCGCACGGGGATGTCCTGGTTGTGCTGGAGCATGACGCTGACGCCGTTCTGCGTCGGGTCGTGCGGTAGGCCGATCCAGCGCTCGGTGCCGACGATCGTGAAGGGATCCAGCTGACCCGGGTCGCCGACGAACAGGCCCCGGTCGAAGCGTTCGACGATCTGCAGCAGCATGTCCGAACGCATCTGGTAGGACTCGTCCAGGATCGCCCAGCCGAACGTGGCGTCGCGGACGGTGGCCCACTTGGCGGCGGTGCCGACGATGATCCGGCAACCGGCCAGATCGTCCAGGGTGCGGCCGACGGTCGTGCTCGCCAAGGCGCTCAGGGCTGGGGGCGCGATGTAGCCGGTGGCGCTCAGGCGGCCGACGGCGATGTCGGGATGCGTCGTGGCCAGACGCTCGATCAGGTCGTCGACCTGATTGTTGGTCTGGGCGACGATGATCGGGCGTTCACCGCCTGCGGTGAGCTCCTGGGCAGCGCGGACCACCAGAGTGCTCTTGCCGGCGCCCGGCGGGGAGTCGACGACGACGGCCTGGTGACGCCCGTCGGCCATGTCGGCCAGGATCACCTCGGTGGCAGCAGACGCGGCGGCGGCCGCGTCGGACGTCGCGGTGGTGTCATTCATCATTGCCCCACTCCTCTGCGGCGGCGTCCTCGGGTACGACGGAGTCGGTGCCGGGCCCCTCAGCGGCGGCACTGTGGGTCCACGGAGTGTGATCGGACGCCGGGAACTGCGGCGCCGGACGCCACCCCGGGTCGGGCAGGTAGGCGACGCGCTGATCCAGCTCCGGCACGGTGCCTGGCTTCGGGACGCGGCCGCGCCCCATTCCACCGGTGATCTCGACCATCACCAGCGTGGCGTCGCCGTCCCGGTGGGAGGAGACGATCACGGCCTTGTGACCGGCCGGCATGGACGGGCTGATCAGCTTGGTGTCGGCGGCCAACCGCACGGGATCGTCGGTGCGGACGGTGATGAGAGGCCGCGGTACCCGCCTGTTCTTGTCCGTGGTGACCATCCGGCCGGGTTCGGCCTCCATGACCGTCCCGGCGAATGCCTCCCCGGCGCTGCGCCGGTCGGCCAGCACGAACGGGTCGTCGAACGCCATGTCGGACTCGAATTCGGCCAGCGCGCGCTCCAGCCGGTCCAGCCGCTGGGCCGCGCCGATCGCGGTGTCCCGCTTGCGCTGCGGAAGGCCGCCGGAATCCCGGTAGTCGGAGTAGCTGGTGAAGGCCGCGCAGTCGCGCTCGAAGCGCCTGTCGGTTCGTGGTGCCTCGGGCACGGAACGCAGCAGCGATATGGCCTCCCAGGTCATGCGCCAGGTGGGCTGGATCTGTCCTGCGATCAGTTCTCGCAGGTCGGACTCGGCGGCGGCCAGCGCAGGCAGGTCGCCGAGAGCGCGGGCTGTGTCGAACCGTTTGATTGCCGGTGCCAGGTCGCGATTGTCGAATTCTGGGGAGGTCGCCGGGCCCGCCGGGGGGCACACGTCGGGGGTCTCCGCGTCGGCCATGGCCTGCTCGATGCTCAGCCCGGCCGGGGGAGCGATCCAGGCCATAAGGGAGGCGAGGTTCTGGTCCTCCAGCGTGCTCTGGCCGGTGGCCCAGTGCTCGGCAAGCATCCCGGTGACGGGCAGCAGTGTGGAGGTGTCTGCCTGCTCGGCCCTGTCGACCAAGAACGTCAGCCACATGCCGAACTCCGGTACGACGTCCGGCACCGCGTGGGGACCGGACGTCGCGCGGAAGCGGCACATGCGTCCCAGATCGGCCAGGGCTTTGATGCCGCCGTGGTTGGGGACCAGAATCTGCGGCACGTTGGTGTACCGGGAACGCTCGCCTTCCCCGCGGCGGTCCTGACGGAAGGAGTTGATGTAGTCCATCACGATCCGGCCGAGCTCGGCGGCGAACGCGAACCTCTGGTCCCGGTTGCGGGGCTGCGCCACGACCAGCAGCGTCCCGTTCCTCTTGGCGGAGCCGACCATCGCGGCCAGGGGCGCCCCGGCCTCTCCGGCCATGGCCAGCGGGATGATCACCAGAGGTCGACCCGACAGGCGGCGGTGTCGGAACGCGGTCCGGGGCACCGCCCGCATCGACTCCATCGCCTGTACGTGCGCCAACGCCGACAGCATGCTCATGCCGCACCCCCGAGGTCTTCCAGTTCGGTGCGCAGTCGTGCGGCGTGCCGCAGGGCCGCGGCCATCTCGGCCTGGTCCCCGGTCGGCGTCAGCTGTCCGCGCGCCAGTCCCAGGACCATGGTCGTGGTGTCGATACCGCCGAACTGCTCGCGCACCACCGGCCCGAGTACATCCAGTGAGGCTTCCGCGCGGGCGCGGGAGCGGCAGTAGAACGCCATCTCGCAATGGTTCAGGCAGTCCGGACGATACGTCGCGGGCACCTGCTCCAGCGCATCGGTCAGCTCCTCGGCCGGGCGCCGGGGGCGGTCGTCCGCGTCCAGGGCGAGATCAAAGGTGAGTCCCTCGGGCAGCAGGTCCACCAGGTCGCCGATGCGCGCGATGCGAGACAGCTGACGGGTCAGGGCAGCCACCTGCTTGCGGGCGTCGACGAACGCCGCGGTCGGGCGGTTGGTGAAATCCTTCGGCGCGACCAGCACGACCGTGTCGGAGACGGCCTGCTCGTCGATGCCGGCCCGCGCGAGCAGGGCACGCAGCGCGATGATGTAGGCGCACGCCTGCGTGGTCGCCGACCGCACCTGCGCGGGGTCGGCCTGCCCGTCGATGATCGGGAAGCTCTTGATCTCCACAATGTGGAAGCGGCCGTCGATGCGAAAGGCCACCAGGTCCGGTTCGAGGAACGCCTCGTTCCCGCCGACCTGGAGATGAAGCATCGGATGGTCGAACAGGGTGCCGTCTCCCGCCCCTTGGGCGGCCTGCAGCAGTACCTGTGCGGTGTGGTCACGGCGGGTCTTGCGAGCGCCGTCGCCGCCGACATCGTTCAGGTCCTTGTAGCCCACCTCCGGCAGCGTCAGCCCCAGGATCTCGCGCAGGACGCGCAGGAGCTCTGCGCAGCCGTTGTCCTTCACCATTGCCTCGAAGGCGTTGCCGCGGGCGAGGGCGAAGGAGGACTGACCGAACGGGGAGGGGTGGCCGGCGTGCGCGGCGATGGCAGCCTTGTCGGAGCCGGAGGCATCCAGCAGGGCCCGCAGCGTGCAGCGAGGATTGTTCTCCAGGGCGGCCAGCGACCGGGCGTTGTAGGCCTGTGGCTCGGCGGATCCGCGCAGCGCGGCGAGGCGATCGTCGACTGTTGCTTTCACGGTCTGGTAGATCCTTGCGGGGAGAAGGAACTGCTGAGGGGCGGAGAGTCAGGCCCGGGCCCGCAGGTGCGTGACGCCCTGCAGGGGGGCGCCGAACAGCTGCTGGTCGTCCCGGAGTGACTTGCGGGCCCGCCGTGCGGCCTCGGCCCGGTCGGCGCGGTCCGCGTCGGTGTGCACGTCCAATTCGGCTTCAGCGGCGCCGATCACCTGCTGCGGGTCCAGCGCGCCCTCATGGCCGGACGCACTCTTCGGCATCGCGTCGGGGATGTTCACGGCGAAGCGCCACAGCAGCCGCAGGGCCGCTGGGCTGGGTCCGCTCTTCGATTTGGCCGAGGCATGCACCGCCTCGGCGACGCGGAGCGCGCTGGTGAGAAAGTTGACGCGCGGCGACAGCGGGCCGATGAGGCGCTGCTCCAGCGTCCAGGTGCTGATGGTGAGCAGTGCCCGCACCGGTGTCAGCAGGTCGTGCGCCAGTGCCGAGCACAGGTAGTACGGCCGGGCGCCCGGGCTGGAGCGGTAGGAGCGCTCCTCGTCCCGGCGCAGGCTGGACAGCTTGGACGCGGACAGTTCGCCGGGGAAGAACGCCTCATGCACGCCGACGATCAGTTTGGGGGCGGCCGGGGTGCCGAGCAGCATCAGGGCCCGGTGGACGTGTTCGCGCGCCGGGAGTTGCGCCCCCCGGGCGGCCGGGGCCGCATCTGGCGCGAGGCGGGGCGGTGTGGTCACCGGTTCGGCGCCGTCTATAAGGGCGTCCCAGGCCCGCTCAGCGCGGCGGAGCTGCATGCGCAGCTCGCCGGCTCGCTCGGCGTCACCGGCGGCGGATGCGTCGCGGATCGCGCGGCGCAGGTTGGCGATGCTCTTCTCCAGGGCGTCCAGCGGATCACTCATGGCGCAGACGCTACCAGAGATCCAGAGTTCTCCAGACTTTTTCCTGAGATTCCGTGTACAGTCGGCGCCACCAACTCCCCGGCAGTGAAGGCGCATTCGCGTCGGCACGCAGGCCGTTCTCCTGGAGGCACCCTCGTGACGGGACGCGTATTCCACACTTCCGACTGGCACCTGGGCCGCCAGATCGGACGCCATCGCCGCGACAGCGAGTTCGACGCCGTCCTGGACGAAATCATCGACATCGCCCGTGACTTCGCCCCCGACCTGATCGTGCACAGCGGTGACCTGTTCGACACCTCCCGGCCCGGCCTGGACGACCTGCGCCGCGCGGCGCAGGCGCTGCGCCGCCTCGGCGTGATCGCCCCTGTGGTCGTCGTCGCTGGCAACCACGACACCCGCAACGTCCTGGCCTTCCTGGAGTTCATCCTGAACGGCATGAGCGTCGGCGAAGGCCAACAGGCCCGGGTTCGCTTCGCCACCGACGCCCGGCCCGGCGGGCTGCTGGTGGCCGACTACCCCGCCCAGGACGGGGAATTGACCCTGCGCATCGGCGCGCTGCCGTACCTGCACCCAAACCGGTTCGCCTACGACTTCACCGACCCCGCCCTGACGACCGCGACCTACGCCGAGCAGCTGCGCAGCGTCCAGGCCGACGTCTACCGCCGCCTCGCCGCAGGGCGCGGCGCCCGGGATGTCCTGGTCTTCGCCGCCCACCTGTTCGTCGAAGGGGCCCTTCCCTCCTACTCGGAGCGGAAAATCTCCATCGCCGAAGACTATGCGACGGCCGCCGCCGACCTGCCCGACGTCGCCTACGGCGCTCTCGGCCACATTCACAAGCCGCAGCGCGTCCAGCGCGCCGGATACCCGGCCCACTACGCCGGCAGCCCCCTGCAGATGGACTTCGGCGAGAGCGGCGACACCAAGAGCGTGGTCCTGGCCGAGGTCGGCCCGACCGGCATGCCCCGCATCGAACTCGTTCCCCTGGCCTCCGGCCGCCGCCTAGTCCGCCTGGAGGGCACCCTGGAGGAAATCGCGCAACGCGCCGGCCGGGTCAACGACGCCTGGGTGAAGGCGGTGGTGAACGTCGAGGTCTCCGACCCGTTCCTGCCGGACACACTGGCCAAGATGCTGCCGCGGGCAACACTCGTCGCCGTCGACGAACGCCGCGCCGGGGCCATCGGGGGCGTGCCGGAGCAGCGGCAGACCTCCACCGACACCGAACTGCCCGGCATCGAAGAGCTGCTGCGCGACTGGCTGCCCGGCCGCGGAACCACCGGCCTGGCCCTGGACCGTGCCATGACAGCCCTCGCACATCTGCAAGCCGAACCCGACCTGGACGACCCGGCACCGTGCTGCGAGGAGACCCTGCTGACCGCGGCTATCGAGGGCCGCCCTCTCGACAGCTTCGACCGCTCAGGCCTGCTGTCCGGCACCGACACCACTGCAGCGGAGACGACGCGATGAAGCCCCTGACGCTCACCCTCAACGGATTCCGCAGCTACCCCAGCCAGGTCACGGTCGACTTCACCGGCCGGGGCCTAGTCGGCATCCTCGGTGACACCGGAGCCGGCAAAAGCAGCCTGCTCGACGGCATTACCTATGCCTTGTTCCGCAAGAGTTCCTGGAACGGCAACAGCCCGGGGCAGCTCATCGCGGACGGCGCAAAGGCCATGAGTGTCGACCTCACCTTCCTGCACGAGGGACAACGCTGGCACGTCCACCGCACCATGCATGCCACCAACGCGAACGCCGGCCGGCACCATCTGAAGAACCTCGACACCGGCGAGGAGGCAGACAACGCTGGTGCCGTCGACGCCCGCCTCAAAGCGGAGCTGCAGATGAGTTACGAGACGTTCCTGCGCGTGGGGCTGCTTCCGCAGGGCAAGTTCGACCAGCTCCTCATCGCGGCCCCCAAGGAGCGCGGCAAGCTGCTGCGGGAACTGTTCGGTGCCGAGTCGCTGGAGTCCATCCAGCGGGTGGCGGCGCGCCAGCGTGAGACGCTCAAGGGCCTCCTGGCGGGCGCCGAGGCCAAGCGCGCGTCCATGCCGGATGCCCCCGAGCAGACCGCCGAAGAAGCCGGCGCGGCCGCAGAGCAGGCTGAAGCCCGCGCCGAACGCCTGAAGGAGGCCATCGGCCGCATCACCCAGTTGCAGAGTGAAGTAGCCACGGCCCAAGCTGCCACTGAGGGGGCCACCGCCGCCGCGCACACGCTCTCCACGCGCGCTGTGGCCGACGCGGGCCCCACCCTCGAGGCCCTCGAACGGGTCGCCGCCGACATCGCCGCACGACGCGAGGCCCTGAAGCTTGAGGCCAGACGTGCTGGAGAGCAGGAAAGCAGCCTGACGGACGCGATCGCCGCAGCGGACGCGGAAGGTGAAGGCCAAGACGTCCTCAGCAAAGCTGCGGTGGTTCTCGAATCCCTCGCAGCGGACGCCGAAGAGCTCCGAGGCGAACGCGACCGGCTTGCCCAGCAGAGCGAACAACTCGCAAGCGTAGGCGAGGCCATCACCCGCGCCGAGGCTGAACTCACCGAACGCACCGCCCGGATAGATCCGTTGGCGCAGCAGGCGTGTGCCGCCGCCCAAACGGCTAAGCGCGTGCGCCAGAAGGCCGCCCATGCCCGCACCCAATTGACCGCGGCCCTCGCAGCAGCCGGCCGCCTCGTCGACGCCGTCCGCGGGCAGACCACCGCGGCGAGCCGGTACCAAGCCGCTCAAGACACCTGCCGTGAAAAACAAGAGGAACATGACGCAGCAGAAGAGAACCTCGCTGCCATCCAGATGCGCGTGGACACGCTGCAACAACGCGACCAAGCCGCCGCGATCGCCGCTGAACTGCACGACGGCGACGACTGCCCCGTCTGCCGCCAACAAGTCCCGGACGGCTTCGAACCGGCATCCGGGACCGATTCCGCCGAGCTGGCGGACGCAAGAACCGCACTCACCCAGGCAATTAGGACACAGAGGGCCGCCGCCGAACAACTCGCCCAGGCCCGCGCCGCCGTGACAGCGGCCGAAACCGCCATCCGCGACCGGGACACGGACCATCGCACGGCACAGCAAGCCGCGCGCGAAGCCACGGCAAAGGCAGAGCGCGCCTTCAGCGATCTCGCGACCACGACCACCGCAGGTCACGACTTCGACAGCGAGACGGTATCGGCGACGCTGATCGCCATCACCGTCGCCCAGACCATCCCCGACAACGAAGCCGACCACCGCGAGGAGCTCCTCGATCGGGACGCTGCACCGATCACTGAAGCGATCACCGCATGCGAACAGGCAGCCGAAGATCATGCCGAGCATCTGCAGACCGACGTGCACCGCCGCACTGCCCTGATCGACACGGAGCGTGCGACGCTCACAGAACGCAAGAACTCCTACCAACGCGCCGTAGGCGACCAGCAGACTGCCCTCACCGCACACACC
The DNA here is from genome assembly GCF_056434305.1 of Streptomyces sp. NPDC044061. Classification (NCBI taxonomy): domain Bacteria; kingdom Bacillati; phylum Actinomycetota; class Actinomycetes; order Kitasatosporales; family Streptomycetaceae; genus Streptomyces; species Streptomyces sp. NPDC044061. The sequence goes on from NZ_JBWKFL010000026.1 coordinate 92,043, forward strand.
CGCGCCAAGGGCAAGATCACCCGCGCCCTGACCGCGCTGCCCCCGCGGATCCGGGCCACACTGCCCGGCGATGCGATCGAGGTGACCGACGACGCGGCGTCGACCGCGCTCGACGCCGTGACCGCTCGGCGGGCCGCACTCCAAGACCTGTTCGACCAGCGGGAGACAGCACGGCAGATGAAGTCTGCCGTGCTCGGCCGGCAGCACGCCCTCGACGAGGAGGACCGCACCCGTGTGGACCGCCCGCTGAATGAGCTGCGCGGCAAACTAGATGCCTGGGCACAAACCGTCACCGACGCAGTCACGCACCTCGACGCAGCCGATGTGTGCCCCGTTCCCCAGACCCCTGCCGCGCCCCTTATCTGCGCCACCCGCCGGTTCGCCGTCGAGCTGGCCACGGCCACCGCGGCGTTGGACGGCCGGCTCGCCAAGCGCGCCGACGCGTCCGCCCAGCGAGCAGCGGCCGCGACGGCGAGTCTGCGCGGCCAGACGGCCAAGCTCGCCGACGTCGACGGCTTCGACCCCGCCGCCGACCTGACGGCAGCCGACGCCCTGCACCCCCTCGTCAAGGCCGCCACACAGGCGGACCTGGAGGCGAAGGAACAGCGTCAGAAGCAACAGAGCGCACAGGACATGATCAAGCCGGCCGCCGACCTGGACTTCGCCATCACCGCCGGCCGCGCCCGGTCCGAGGCGCTGGAGGTGCTGCGCCGTGAACTGGTCGACGCCAAGTTCCTGGGCCACCTCACGATGCTGCGCACCCGCGCGCTGCGCGACGTCGCCAGCGAACTGCTCGGCCAGATGACCGACGGCCGATTCGGCTTCGCCGACAGCTTCGACATCATCAGCCGCACCTCCGGGGTCATCCACCCGCCGAACCGGCTATCCGGCGGGGAGAAGTTCCAGGCCTCACTCGCTCTGGCGCTGGCACTAGCCGAACTGCACTCCCGCAGCGGCTCGAGCCTGGGCTCCCTGTTCCTCGATGAAGGTTTCGCCGCACTCGATGCGGCTGCACTGGATGCGGCCCTGGAGGTACTGCGCGCACGCGCCGGCGGCGACCGCCTCGTCATGGTGATCAGCCATCTGCACGCCGTTGCCGAGGCCGTCGACGAGGTGCTGTGGGTGGAGCGCGGCGCCACCGGGTCCAGCACACGCTGGCTGACCCCGGCCGAACGCGACGACCTCGTGCAAGCCGACCTGGCCAGCGGCCTGCTGGCGCAATAGTGGCGCCGACGGGCCGGGGCGGATCCGGGAACGACGCAAGGCCCCCTGGCCCGCAGGCACACCGAGGGGCCACCCTCATCTTGATCACGTCATCGGTAGTTCCTGGGGCGGGGAGGAAACTGGATGTCTGAAGCGGGACTTCACGGCCGCGACACGCTGGGACTGGCAACCCGTGTGAAGGCACTCGCGGTCGCCGACCCGGTCCTCGACCTGGAACGCCGCAAGCCCCTGCTCGCTTCACACGAGTGGACCGGCTACCAGATGGAGGAACTGGCGCTCACTGCCATCGACACCGTCACACTGAAGATGGACTTCGACGACGGTGCACGACACGAGGACATCGTGGCCGCCGTGGCACGCGTCGCAGGGCTGCAGATGCCGCAACGCGACCGCGACGAACATACCGCCGTGGCCCGCTGGGTCCTCGACAGCCTGCTGAACGTCGGCACCGTCGACCGCGACTTCAGCCACCGTTACGGAATCGTCTCGCGCAGCACCTACACCGCGCATACCTTCTCCTTCAAGCTGCTGCGCGAGGTTCCAGGACCCGACGGACGGCCACGCCTGCGTGCCTCCAACGAAGCGATCGCGGTGCTCGTCGGCGCGGTGGACCTCGACATCGCCTCTGAACAGGTCGCCGCCGACGCCAAGCTCGAAGCCTTGGTACGACGAGGACGGCTGACCGACGCCCACCGCGCCGCGGAGATGGCGCTCCGCCGCACCGTGCAATACACCGAGCACATCCGCACCCGGCTGGAAGGCATGCGCCGGGACATCCGCTCGGTGGACTGGGTCCGTGACGTACAGCGAATGCAGGCCGAAGCGCTGGAACACATTGAGGACCGCATCAACGCCGAAAACATCATCAAGGACAACCTGGTCCGGATGATGGAAAACAGCACTGAAGACACCACCCCGGCCCAGGCCGCCGAGTTGATCGCAATCCTCGAGGAGTGCCTGCGCAGACACGCCTCCCTGCAGGCGAACCTCCAGGAAGTAGGCGAACGGTTCCGCGCCGAACAAGAACGTCAGAGCTTCGTGCCGCCCCCCAGCCGGGCCCACGTCGACCTCGAACGCCAACTGCTTGAACCGGTCCTGCAACTGCCGGTACGGCAGGCGATTCCGCTGCTCGGCACGTTTGCGACGGCGGCGACCCCGCCGCACCGCCCGGCGATCATCTACCTCCCGGACCTGATCACCGGACTGATGACGCCGTCGGCCGAACCGGAGGGCGACGACAGCCTGATCATCGAACCCGAATTCGGCGATGCAGAAGACACCGCCACCTTCTCCGACGAGCAGTACACGGCCGTCGCCTCATTGCTGAAACGCACCGACACCAACGGCATCCGCCTGTCCGAGATTTTGAACTCAGCACGCCAGCACGGCACATCGGCTGGACGGGACAACCTCGACCATCTGCTGGCCCTGCACGTGCTGGGCCTGTTCGGCGCCCCGCGCCACGACCCCGAGCGCGGCACAGTGCTGGCAGCCCTGGCCGACGACCGCGAACTGGATGACGACCGGTTCGCCGGTCACGACCTCCTCGTCGTCCAAAGCCCGGCAGCCTCTGCCTTGCCGACCGACAACGGCCTCGAGGAGGGCGCGGCGTGAACAACACCAATGACACGGCCGCCGTCAGCCGGCTGCTCGCCTTCGGGTTCCAACCCGGACTGACACCCCGCCGCAACGCCGAGTACGCCGCGCTGGTATACCGCTGCCGCACCGACCAGGAGTTCGCCCAGCTCCTGCACGCCGCCGCACGCGGCTTCGACCTGACGGTGATCGCCGTCGACTCACGGGCCGGACTGGTGCTCGGGGCGACCGCCGAAACCCAGTTCGCGGTCAGCGTCACCGACCACATCAGCAAACCCGCCGACCGGCCGATCGCGGCACTGGCCCACTTGGCCATCGCCGCGCTCGCCTACTACCGCCCCGAAGATCTGGACGACCCAGCCCACGTCGGCCGCGTCACCGTCCGCCACGTCGACGTGATGGTCGAGCAGGCCACCAAGGAACTGGAACGCCAAGCCGCCGAAGCCGGCACCGACGACGGAGTTCCCGCTGATCATCCGGACCTGATCCAGCTGTGGCGCTACTACCAGCGACGCAACCCTGTCTCCTCCACGGGAGATGACCGCGCCCACTCCAAAAGCAGGCACGCCCTCATCAAGCGGGTCGCCGAATACCTCGCCGACAACGGAATGCTGCGGCGCGCGGGCAAGGAGAACGGCGGAACCTACACCACCACGGCCCGCTACCAGATCCAGGTACGGGAGCTGGCCGGACAGCAGATGCTCGGCCAGTTGGCCGAGCTCGGGATCACCGTGGGACCGGATGGCCGACCCGCCTTCAGCAGCCCACAACCCGACGCCGCCCCCGCAACGCCCCTGACCGCAGCAGAGCCAGGAGACTGATCCGGCCATGTACGAGCTGAACCGCATCCGCCTATACAACATCGGCCCGACCGGAGCCCGTTACGGCGACGTCCTGCTGGACCTGTCCGAGGGCGGCTCACCGATCCCCATCAGCACTCTCATCCCAGCGGCCGGCCAGATCTTCCGGCGCCCCGCACCGGCGACACTGCTCGTGCTGGAGAACGGCGGCGGGAAATCCGTGCTGATCCGGATGCTGCTGTCCACGGTGCTGCCCGAGCGGCAGTCCCGCAAAGGCCGTGAGGCACTGCGCGCGTACGTGGTGTCCGCGGCAGCTCCCTCCCACGTGGTCCTGGAATGGGTTCATGCCCGCACCGGTGAAACGCTGGTGACCGGACAGGTACTGACCCCGGCCACGGACGGCACCGTGGAGCGGACGTTCTACTCGCTCAGCCCCAACGCCGAGACGACCCTGGCCACGCTGCCCTTTGCCGAGAGCGGGCGCCGGTTGCGGATGAACGCCTACCAGGACGCGCTCAGACGGCTGGACTCCAGTGACAAAACACTCCGCCTGGAGATCGAAAAACGGCAGGGGGAGTGGGAGAAACACCTGCGGCGGCTCGGCCTGGAGCCGGACTTGTTCGCAGTCCAGCAGGCGATGAACATCGATGAGGGAGACGCGGCCGAGGCGTTCAAGACCACCACCGGCCGGCAGTTCACGCAGTGGCTGCTGAGCAAGGCGATGGACGCCGAGGACTTCAGCGAACTGGGTGACGCCTTCGGCGCCTATGCCAAAAACATCGGCCGACGCGGGCAACTCTTGCTGGACCGCGACTTCTCCACCGCCACGGCCACAGCCGCTGAACACCTGGCCCGCCGGCGTACCGAGCAGAGGACGGCAGCCGAAAAGGCCCACCTAGCCTCGAAGGCGCTGGCACAACTCGCGGCCCAGGTGGGCACATCCGTCCAGCACGCGGACGAGGAACTGCGCGCACTGCGTGATGACTCCGCTATGGCGAAGGAGAACGCCGCACAACAGCAACAGACCCGCGACAAGGCCGACCTGCTCTACAAAGAGGTGCGACGCCAGACCCTGGTGCTGCGTCGCGACGCGGCCCACTCCCAGGCCGTCCAGGCAGAAGAGCAACTTGCCAAGGAACGCAGTGAACTGGCCGCCTGGGCCGTCGTCCCCACGGTGTTGAAAGCCGCCACCGCATACGAGAAGTACCGGGTCGCCAGCGAGCTGCTGGACGATGCCGAACAGGCTGCGGGAGCTGCCCGGCTCCGCCGCGACCAGGCAGGTGCCCGGTTCGCCGGGGCCCTGCACCACAGCAGACAGCAGTGCTCGGAAAAAGCCGACCGCCTGGATCGTAAGAGCGCCCACAGCAAGACAGAGGCAGCCGACGCGCAACGCGGCGCGGCCGAGAGAGAGCAACAGGCCACCGCACGCACCGTCCGAGCCGAACTCGTTGGCCAACACATCGAACGCGTGGACTCTCGTCTTGCGGATGCCCGGCGATCTGGCCTGATCGCCGAAGACGAATCCGTGGCCGAGGCCGACGCCCGCCTGCGTGCCCGGGCCACCGACAGCAAGATCCAGGCGACGCGGGAACGCGAGGAGCACCAGAGGCTCGAGCAAGAAACCCGCTGGCTCGACAAGGCCGCGAATCAGCTGATCGAGCCTGAGGTCAAGGCCCGGCAGGCGAGGGAGACCGCCACACGGGCGGTCGAGGACACCCGGCGTGCCGCGGCAGAACTTGCCGCCCAGACGCTGTTGCGTGAACTCGCCGAACTCGACCATGACGAGGACGTACCCGGCGGCGACCCCGCGCAATGGCTGGAAGACAACGCGTCCTGGCTGCGCAACCTGGCCGCCGCGGCGCAAGCATCGGCCGGCCAGCAGCTGGACGCACTGCGCGCCGACGACCGGGCGGACCAGCGGCTGATCGAAGCCCTCACCGTAGAGGACGAGGCCCTCATGCCGCCGCGCCAGGCCGTCGAGGACCTGCTCGAGCTACTGGCCGAGCACAGGATCACTGCGACCGCGGGCTGGAGGGCTCTGGAACAGCTGGTAAACCCCCGCCTGCACGCCGCATCCATCCAAGCCCACCCTGCACTGGTCGACGGCATCGTGGTGCCCGACCAGGAAACCCTGCAGCGGGCGCGGACCCTGCTCACACAGATGCCGCAACTGCCGGCCGCGGCCGTACTCGTCTCCACGCGCGAACCACTGGAAGCACAACCGCCCCAGCCGAGCAACGGATTCGTCGTGGAGCCGACCCCCGCCCTACACGATCCCCGGGCCGCCGCCCAGCTGCGCGAACAGGCCGCAGCACGGATCGAAGAACGCCGCCGAGCCCTGAACGAATGTGCCGAACGACATGCCGCAGCCTTCCAGATGGAAGGACAGCTCACCCACTGGTTGCGCGACCACCCGGCGGGACACATCGAACGACTCCGCTCCTTCGCGAACACTCAATCAGCCGCGGCCACCGACGCCAAGGACGCCCTCGACTCCGCCCGCGACGCCTGCCTGCAAGCCGCCAACAACCTGGCCGCGCACACCACCACCGTCCAGGACGCCGAACAAGCCGCCCTGGAGACCGCCCGCACCGCCGACTCCTTCAAACTGCTCGCCCAAGAGGCTGCCGACGCCGAAACAAACCGCGCAGAGATCGCAACACTTCAAACCGAGGCCGAAGCACACCGTGCCGCAGCCCAGGAACTGAACGAAGCAGCCGACCGACTGCGCGACCAGGCCACCGAATACGCGGTGCAAGCCGAGTCGCTCCGCCGTGACGCCGCCGCCTACGCCGCCCGGCTGGACAAGGTCGTCTACGGAAACCAACCCCTCACCCTCGATCCCGGTGAACACGATTTGGCCGCACTGGAGATCACCTACCACCAAGCGGCGGAGGGCTTCCGTGCCGTGGAAGTCGGCGAGGACCTACGTCGGCGCGTAGAGGAGGCACAGAAGGAAACAACCGACCGGGATGCCGAACTGCGCAGTGAACCGGCCGAGGTCGTGACCCGGGCCAAAGCACTGGCAGCGTCCGCAGAAGCTGGCAGCGCCGAAACCATCGAGTCCACGAAACGGCGACTTGGCCGCACCGTGCGCAGCCTGGAGGATCAGTACCGCCATCTGAGCAAGCACAGCGGACAACTGGAAGCAGACGCAACACGCGCCGGTCAGCCCAGTGGGCAGCCCTGGACCAGACTCGATGCCGACTGGGCCCCCTCAAACCCCGCCGAAGGAGCGCAGCTCACCGAACGGGCAGCCTCCGCGCTGCAGGACGCAGAAGCCCTGCTCAAGACAGCCGCAGAGACCCAAGGCGCCACCGAACGCAAGCTCCGCACCAGCGAAGCCGCAGCACGCGAGATGACCGTCGTCCACCGTAGCCTCACCACCGCCACCCGCAGGCTGGAACTACCACCCGGCGCCGCCCCGTTCACCGGGACCGCCGACGAAGCACAGCAGGCCGCCGACGAGGCAATACAGACCCACAGCACCGCAACCGACCAACTGCACGACGCAGACCAGGCCGTCAACGAAGCCGTCGCGCAGTTTCGCGAAGCGGCCAACCAGAACCGGTTCGCCAATCTCAAGGCGCCGATCTACCAGCAACTCACAGAGATCGACACCACGTCGCTGATCGAGCGCGCCGGCCAGTGGTCGATTGAACTCACAGGCCGAGCCGCAAGCTTGATGACCGACCTGGAAGACTCCGAACGCCACCGCAACCTGCTGATCGACCAGCTCAAACATCACACCAACCACGCACTGGCGCTGCTGGAAAAGGCTGAGCGGCTCTCCCGCCTGCCCGAAGGCGCTGGGGCATGGGCCAAACAGAGAATCCTGAAGATCGGCTTCAGCACGCCGGAACCGCAGATCCTGGCCGTACGGATCGCCGAGACCCTCGACGAGAACGCCCGCACCCAGCCCCACCTGCCCGGCCGCGACCTGGTAATGCGGTGCGTCGGCGCCGCGGTCCCACGCGACTTCAAGGTGGAGATCCTCAAGCCCGACGCCGCCGGCCGCGCCGAATACGCATCCATCAGCGACATGAGCAAAGTGTTCTCCGGCGGCCAGGAACTCACCGGCGCGATCATGCTGTACTGCACCCTTGCCGCACTCCGCGCCAGCACACGGACCGGAGCCCGAGCCACCAGCCGCCTGGGCGGAATGCTGGTTCTGGACAACCCAATCGGCAAAGCGAACGCCGACTACTTGCTGAGCCTGCAAATGAACATGGCCTCCGCACTCGGCGTCCAACTCATCTACACCACTGGGAACATGGAAGACCGCGTGCTGGCCACGTTCCCCCTGTGTATCCGGCTGCGCAACGACACCGATCAACGCACCGGAACACGCCACCTGCACGTCACCGATCACATCGCACACGAAGCAACGCCGGACGAATTCGGCGCCACCGGCCAAGTCCACGCCGCACGACTGCTGGTGAAGCCACGCGCCGCTCATGCCCCGCTTGACAACAGCGACGCAGGGCAGGAAGACCACCACGGCCAGATTGCCACCGACCAGTGAGCACCAACCGAGACGACACGAAGCCCGAACAGCAACCGCTGACCCCCTCAGCAGCCTGCCTGGCCGTCACCCTGACCTCGAGGTCGGAACGCCGCGTCGAACAGGCCACGATTCTCGACGCCTTCACCCAGGCCTGCCCCGAGACAGCCGGCACCACCCAAAGCCGCCCCGTCCTGTCCGCCCTGCTCGACGAACTCGCCGATCACCACCTGATCGAACTGCCGCGCACACATGACGGATGGGACAACACACAGCCCCCACTGCCACGCTGGCTTCGTCTCCCCGCTCCACCCAAGGCCACAGAGCCCAGAACAACACGCATGGCACCCCTCATGTGGCGCCGGGAGCTCTCCTGGGCAAGCACCCTCAAACTGACCACCGCCCAGACCGAGACCCTCAAGACGATCAACCGCTGGCTGCGCGACACCGACGGGGACACCCACCGGAGGGCCGTGATCCCCATGCGCGAACGCTCCCTGGAAATCTTCGGAGACGAAAAGCGCCTCGACGCACTCACCACCACCACGCTGTTCGCTCCCGGACGCCTCACCCTGACCACCCTGTTCACCGAGCGGATCCCACCACCCCTGGCCTATGAACACCTTGGGGACGGCGGCACCGTCCTGGTGATCGAGAACAGCGACACCTTCACAACCGTCAGCACCCTGCTCACCCAAGACCCCGGGCGCGTCGGCTACGTGGCCTTCGGTGGCGGCCACGCCTTCGAGGCTTCCGTCACCCGCATCGCCAACCTCAAAGGCGTGACGGACATCGCCTACTACGGCGATCTCGACGATGACGGCCTCACCATCCCCCAGCGAGCCAACGCATCAGGCACAGCATCAAAACTCCCGCCCATCCGGCCCGCCCGCGGCCTCTACCGGCTCCTCCTCAGGCAAAACATCCAAGGACCAGCCCCGAAACGAGTCGACCCCCTTGCCGCCGAACGACGCGTCTCCTGGCTGCCCGAATCCCTCCGCCACTCAGCGGCCAACATCCTCATCACTGGGAACCGGCTCGCCCAAGAAGCCACAGGAACAACGCTCCTCCAGCAGGACCACTCATGGCGCGACGACCTGTAGCAGAGCAGCGGCCACCCGCACACATCAGACCGGCGATCCGCAAGCCCGCCCTGGCCGGCCCGGAGACCGCCGATGACATCGCGCGGCTGCCCAGGTAGCGGTACAGGGGGCCGACTGGTGGGGGCATGATTCGCTGCCATCGTCGCGGGCTGGCCTGAGTTCCCCATAAGAGAGCGAGGACGTCGGCACCGACCGCGACGGCCTAGCGAACTGGTACATAGGAAGACGGCAACTCCGCCCCGGCCGGCCGCCGGGCCAGCCCGCACCGCGCGGGCCCTCACAGAACAGCGAGCAGTTGGTGCAGAGCCTCGAAGAACGAATTGCCCGTGTCTGGCACCAAGAGGTCCGACCGCTGGTCGACGACGCCTTTCGCTGCCACAGCACCGGTACCCCCAGGGCCGCCATCGTGGCGACCTGGACGGCCGTCTGCACCGACATCATCCACAAGCTCTACCAGCTCGCCGAGGACGGCGACGGCAAGGCCGCCGAGATCGTCGCGAAGCTTAACCAGGCCCGGGGAAAGCTCGACGGCGCAGCGATCAAGATCGTGGAGGACGTGGAGAAGAAGCTTCTGGAGGACGCGCTTGATCTGGAGCTGATCGACGGGATCGAGCACCGGCAACTGTTGCGCCTAAAGGAGGACCGCAACCTCTGCGCACACCCCTCCCTCCGTTCGCTCGGTGACGTCTTCGCCCCGACCGGCGACTACGCGCGGGCCCACCTCGTGGCCGCGCTGGATGCCCTGCTGGTGCACCCGCCCACCCAGGGGCGCAAAGCGTTCGACTGGTACATCGCCCACGTGGACGACCCCTCCTTCGTCGGCCATGCCGACTACCTGGTGCAGATGTTCGCCAAGCGGGTGAAGTCCAGCGCCTGGAAGCAGATCGTTGCCATCGCGGCCAAGCACGCGATGCTCGAACTGCCGGTGCCTGAGACCAGCAGCATCCCCGCGAGCATGGCCGCAGACCGGCACGCTCTCTGCCTGATTGCGTTCGCCCAGCACGACCGCGACGCCGTGCGGGAGGCTGTCACCAAAACCATGGCCAAGTTCAACGAGCTTCCCATCGACCGGCAGCTGAAGGGTCTTGCGCGCCTGGGCGAGTTCGACGTCTTCACCGACGCGCTCGACGCGGCGGTGTGCCAGCAGATCGGCACCTACGTCGACCAGGTCCAGTACCCGTCCGCCAGCACGGAGGCCCGCTGGGTGATCGACGTGATCGCGTTGGCCGGGAGCGACGCCATCCGGGCTCGCATACCTGCCCTGGCCAGCAAGTTCGCCGAGTTCGGGCCGTACCAGCAGGCCGACGTCATCGCGACGAATCCCTCCGCCTACTTCACCGACGTCGTGGCGGATATCCTGGCCGCGGCCGGCAGCTACCGCACCGCTGAACACTTCGCCGAGAGCGTGGTGATCCCGCTCGCCGGCTTCATCCAGCCGGAGCAGCTGGAGGGCATCCTGACTGCCTGGGCTGAGAACCAGGAGTGCCGGGCCGCAGCGAAGATGCCCGAGTTCGCGGCGCTCTTCTGGACGAAGGCCCCCCAGCTTCACGGCCTCGCGGCGTGGGCGGAGTTCGTCAAGCGGGTGCAGGGGCTCGCGGAGACGGACTGGTACCTGTACGACGAGCTGGCCGCCCACATCCGCTCCTCGGAAGCCGCCTCGTAGGGGTCTCCAGATAAGCTCGGCGACAGCCTGGCGGACGTGGCCCGGGTGGTGCCGTTCTACGTCCTATTCCTGCTCATGATGGCAGGAGGCCGGGCCTTCACCCGCTGCGCCCGGGCCTCTCATGCGAGGTGGTTGGCCGACCCTGCGAGTCAGGCCGTCGGGCCGCGCGGCGAGGTTGGCAAGTCCGAGGGCCTTCCCTGACGGAAAACCCCAAGCCAACCCCCCGACGGGCGTGCGCATGTACCGTGCAACCATCTGGCCTCCTCGCGAGTCGCACTACGCGAACTATCAGCACCACTGTGGGGACCAAATGAACCGCGCCACCATGACTACGCTCGCCGCCCTCGCCCTGGCCGCCACGCTCACCGCGTGCGGCAGCAGCGACGACAGCAGCACCAAGCCCGCCAAGACGCCGACCCCCTCGGCCACCGCGCCCAAGGCCTCGCCCACCGCGTCCAAGGCGTCCGACCCGCTCGCCGCCGCCGGCATCCCGGCCGCCCCCACCGGCCAGGCCCGAACCGACCTGCTGGGCGCACTGCGCAAGGTGAACCCCGCCCTGGTCGCCGACCCTGACAAGGCCATCGACAACACCCGTAACCAGTGCTCCGCCATCAACGGCAAGTCGCCCAAGGTCGACGACGTCGCGCAGGCCCGGTTCAGCAACAGCACGCACACCGTGAGCCCGGCCGAGGCCAAGCAGATCAACGCCGCCATCGGCGCGTACTGCAAGACCGCATAGCCTCCCCGTCAACGCCCCGCCACGCTCCCGGGCGGCGGGGCGTCAGGACCTCGGACCGCCCGCGATGCCGCCAAAACGGCTACTTTGCACGGTCGTTGCGTTCTACCGTTGTCGGGCATGAGCACGCAGGCCTTCCGGGGGGCCTATCTTCTGCCGCTGTTCCACGCGGTCGAGCAGGGCCGCGGTGAGGACGCCTACCGGCAGCTGCCCGCACCCGCACCGGCCAGAAGCCTGGCTGCCGACGACGCCCCGCTCGGCCCGTACTCCGCCGCGCACCTGATCCGCAGCTCCTACTCCGCCGGCCTGGCCCACGCCGACGCGCTGCGCCGTCTGACGGTGGCCGGCGAGGTCGATGCGACCAGTCCCTGGACGCTGTTGCGCGGCGCTCTGGAGAACTTCGCCACCGGCCTGTAGCTCCTCGACGGCGCCGGGCGCGGCGAGCGCCGACGCCGCGCGCTGTCGCTGTGGGACGAGGACATGCGCAACCGGCAGCAGCACGAGACGGACACCGGCCACCTGCCGTCCGGTGGCGGCATGACCGGTGCGCAGCGCCGGGCCGAGATACGCGCCCTCGCCGATCAGCTCGGCCTGGCCCCGCTGACCGCACCCAGGACCCCCAGATCCTGCTCACCGCCGCACCGGCTGCGGGTCTGACCGCCGTGAAGGTGGGGGCCGCCTGGCGGGCGGCTTCCGGGTTCGCACACGGCCGCTACTGGCCGAACCTGCGTGCGTCCCAGCCCCGCGCGGTCCTCCCGGGAGGCGACGGCGTCCACACCGTCGCCTTCGTCCTGGACGAGGACTAGCACGGGCCGCTGGCTGAGTACTGCCGCATCATGCTGGTCCGGCTTCAGGGACGCTACGCAGCGCGCGCCCGGGCCCGCTGACCGCATTCGACCGGCCCGGCCGCCGCAGGAGAAGACGTTGGCCCCGAGGCCACCACCGCGTACTGTGCCGCGGCAGGAAGACGAGGAGTGGCGAGATGACCGGCAACGTAGAGACCAACGTGCGCGTCGTGTCCAGCGCCCTTGATGCCTTGACCCGGATCATGGCTCGGCAAGGCACGTCACGGGACGCGACGGTCCGCCAACTGCTCACCGAGCACGTCGCCTTCCAGGAACAGTTGCACCCCGAGGACCGGATCACCCACATCTCCACCGTGCTGCGCTACCCCCCGCCGCGGCACTGGCGAGACGCCCGTATCCCCAGCGGTGTACCCCTGCGGGTACGGGCGCCTGCCAGCCTGCTGGAGCGGGCCCGCGCCGTCTCCCTGCAACTGCCCGGACAGCACCGGCGCGCCCACCGGGACTACCAGGGCCGCATGCTCACCGACGCGGTGACGACCGCCATCGCCCGGGCCGAACCCTTCACGGACAACTTCCTTACCGACCTGCTCCCCCTCCTGCGCCATGGGGCCGCACTCGGCCTGTGGCGGCTTGCAATGGCCGCGACCAGCACCGCCCCGGAGAAGGCATGGCTGGAGAGAGCGGAGGTCGTGCGAGAGGGCCACCGGTTGTCCGACACCCCGCTGAATCCTGACGAACACCACCTCCTGCATGTCGCGGAAGCCCTGGAACAGGACGAGGCATGGCACGCGATCAAGCGGTTCAGGGTGGCAACGGCCGCGGCCCGCCACTTCCTCGCCGGCCCTCGCGCCGAGGTCGCCGAGCAGGTCATGTACGAGCAGGGCGACGCCTGGAACCAGCTGTACCAGCGGTGGCTCAAGACCGACTGGGAAGGCAGACGGTTCCGGCGGCGGCACGGGATCACGAGTTACGACTGGACCGGCCGGGGCGGGACAGCGGTCTGGCGCGCAGAGCGCCGAGTGCACCTTGACTACTTTGAGGACTGGCTGGTCGAGCGTACGAAAGGCGATCCTGCCGCCGGCGTGGTGGAAGAGTCAGGGACTCCCCTCTGGCTGCTGCGCACACCGGCCGCCTGGTGCGCTCAGGCCCCCCGCAGCGCCTCCGGACGAGTACCCGCACGGTGTGCCGCGTGGGCAGCTGACGGCCGCCTGCTGGTCTTCCCCTACCGGAACCGGCAGGCTTTCTGGCCGCTCCAGCGCCGGCAGAGCACGTCCGACTTGGAACCTGTGCCCGGCTTCGAACCCGTGGTCGCCGCAGCCGCCGGGCTGCGCCCCGACAAGGTCACCGCCTTCATCGAAGCCCTCCTCATCGACTGGAACCACACCTTCACCGAGGACGCCCCGCGGATCGCCTTGGAGCTCCCCGCCGACCAGGCAGTCCGCTTCGGCTTCATCACCGCCGAAGAACAGCACCGGGTCATGGCCGAGGCCCGCGCCATGACCCTCAAGAACATGGATGACTTCATCGACCGGGTCGCCGACCATGGGGCCGACGAGCTCTACCTCAAGAAGCTGAGGGAGGCCCGCGGCAAGGCCCGCGTATTCCACCGCCTCACCCTGAAGTACAACGAGCACAAGAGACCCCGATTCGGCGTTATCCGCGCCACCTGGCCCTGGCCCGGGCGGTCGGTGGCCGCCGAACTCGCCGTCGGCGGCTCGCCCGACGTCGTCCAGTGGCTGGCCACCGCGGCCTACAGGCGAAGCACCCTGCTCCTGGAGCAGGCGATGGAGCAGGCGTGGCACCACGCCTTCGATCAGTACGGATTCCGCATGTGACACCCACCGATACACAGAAAGCCCCTCTCTCCTATGAGTTGGATGCACGCTCGGCACACAATCCGGGCACGGCATTTGCGCACCGCCACCGGTGCGCCCGTCTGAATGGGGGAGACCTCGCAATGCACCGACCGCTGATCTCGTTCCTGGCCACCGGCGTCACCGGCATGGTCGTGGCGCTGGCTGATGCCCCGTGGTGGCTGGCCGCCGCGGCCTTCGGCTGCCTCGTGCTGGGCCTGGGCGTCGTCGCGCTTCAGTCAGTCTTCCCCCAGGACTCCGCTCACCGGCTTGCCTGGTGGCGTGACCGCCGCCGGTAGAGCTCCGCGGGTTCAGCGGGGCGCGCCCCGCGGGCAGGGCGGGACGCCGGCCCTCCCACCGTGAGGGCCAGGAGCAGGCGCCGCCTGAGCACGCCACCGCGAGCAGGGGAGCGCTGGCCACGAGATCACAAAGAGAGGGGCTCCTGAGTCAGCGGCCAGCCTCGTCGGCGGGGCGGGTGCGTGCGAGGTACACGGCCAACTCGGCGCCCAGGTCGCCAAGGGCTCCGGCCACCGACCTGGCCTGCCGCTGCGGCTCGTCGAGCTCTTCGTCGGTGAGCGAGTCGACCCAGGCGACCCAGCGCCGGTGTTCGGCCTCTTCCTCGTTGCGCAGCTGCCGGTCGTACCAGTCGAGTTCGGGCTCGTTGCGCCACGCCAGGGCAGCTTCGTTGTCTTGGCGCCGCACCTCGAGCCACTCGTACATCGCGCACGGGTAGAAGGACACCGGCCCAGGCGGCCCGGCCAGGATCCGCGCGCGGCCGTCCAGCAGGGCCCGGGTGGCCTTCTCGCCGGCCCCGATGGCGGCCGCGAAGTCGATCAGCAGCTGCTCACTGGCCAGCCGCCGACCGTTCAGGACACGGTCGAGGTCCCTGCGGGAGAACCGGCCCCCGCCCGCGGCGACTATCGCGCCCACGGTGGGACCGCCGGTGGCGGCGCGCATGCGGGCCATGGCCTTGCCCATCCCGGCTTGGGTGGTGAAGCGGCCCGGTACGTATCGGTCTCCGGCCGCCATGACCGGCTGCGGGCGGACGGCGCCCACAGCCGCCTCCCACATCAGGCCGGCCGTGGCCATGTCGGCAGCAGCCCCCCGGGCAAAGGCCAGAACGGTGGACCGCCTGGGCAGCCCGCCGCCCAAGGTCAGAGCTCGCCGCAGGGTCTTGTCGGAGACGGCCATCCCGGCCTCCTCCGCCCGGCGGACGATGCTGTCGAAGGTCCGTCTGCCCTTGGCGTTGCGCATCCAGCCGCGCAGCTCGGTCAGCTTCACGGGCTCGGCCGCCCGCCTGCCGAGCCGACCCGGGCTGCCGGGGCGGCTCATTCTCGGTTCCCGGAGGCGAGCGCGGCGAGCAGGCGGCTCGCACGTCCGGGCAGCAGCAGGAGACAGACCGCCGCGACGAGCGCCGTCAGGACGGCGGGAATCGGGCGCTGGAGGATGGCGAGCACGGTCACCGCGGCGATGGAAGCGATGAGGACGCAGGCCTCACCGGCTCCCAGGCGCCGGGACGCGTCCGGGGCGGCCGGCCGGGCGCTGGCGGGGCCGGTGGACGGGGGCACGGGCATGACGGTATCTCCAGTAACGGTGGTGGGTGTCGAACGACCGCGGGCTCGGCGGGGCTTCGCCCGGCGCGGTGAACCGATGGTGACAGCGCACGGACCGCGAGCGCGAGCCGATCGCGCCGGACCGGGAAACGACGTACCTTCCGCGGTCGGCGCATCGGCGCAGGTCAGACGCGAGAACCGGTCAAAAGGCCACCCACGCCCGGAGCCGAAGGCGCCCCGGCTCCACATGCTGGCGATCCGCCCGCCGCCCGCATCACCACCCACCGCCTGCCGTCCGTGCACCAGTCTCCGGGCTGCGGGAGACGGTAAGGGTGCAGACGACCTACATTCCCGCTCGTCTGAAACCGGAAGACCGTCTTCACCCCGAAGGCACCGGTATCCGGGCCGAAAGGAACACCACTGTGAAGACCATCGAAGACGGCCTCAACGTCCACGACGGATATGCCGACCCGACCGCTCGCCGACGCCGCGCTGCGCCGTGCGGTCACTGGCCGCCGACGGCTCGACCGACTTCAGCACGAGGCCCTCGCCCTGAGAGATGGCCAGTTGTGCTACGAGGTCTACCGCATCATCCGGTACGTCACCCAAAGCGCACCCAGCGCCGACCAGATCTTCAGCCTCGCCCAGTAGATCCGCCGCGGTACCCGTCTTGAGTTCACCGTCCCGGACCGGCTGCCCAGCGCCTGACCTGACCCCGTCGCCGCGTCACCCGGCGGATCACCCTGTCCACGCGTCCAGCCTGCCCGGCCACCTCCACCTGCGCCCCGGCCCGAGCCCGCAGCTCGGTGTCGGGCTGGGTGGTCACGTTGGTGTGGTGCAGAACTGGTGGGCGCCGCGCAACGTGGTGCGTAGTTTCCGTTGGGTGGCCCGGCTGTCGAGGCGTACGTCGAGGGCGCCGGGAAGTGTGCTGTGGGCCCGTAGCCCCGTGGGCAGCCGGGAGGCATCCAAACTGTCACGTCTGGCGATGAGAATGCCGAGCTCGTGACGGCGCACAGCGTCGGGCCCTGCGAGATGGTGGACGCCGGCAGCGTCGCTGCACGCCAGTTCCACGAGGGCGGCGGAGTACCGGTCAGGGCCGAGGGCGGCGTGCAATTTCGGCATCAACGGCCCGCCTCCTTCATGACTGCGCTGACCGAAACTTTGACGACGGTTACGATCACTGCCTGATCAGCGTCGGAGCGCACGGAGGACATCCGCAGTGGATGCGGCAGGACTGCCCACCCGGATAGGCCCCTACCGCCCTCTGCGCCGCCTCGGCGCCGGCGGCATGGGCACTGTCTACTACGTGCACCCGACGGGTGGTACGCCTCTGGCCGTGAAGGTGCTCCACCCGGAATTCGCCGCAGATCCGGTGCACCGCCGCCGGTTCGCCCGCGAGGTCACCACATTGACCAAAGTGTCCGGCCCATACCTGCTCGAGTTGACCGCTGCTGACGCGAGGGCGGAACGGCCCTGGCTCGCCACCCCCTACGTGGCGGGCAGCACCCTGGCCGAGCACGTCCAGGCCCACGGCGCTCTCACCGGCGCCGCCCTGGTGACCTTCGCGGCAGCCACCGCACACGCACTGGCCTCCATCCACCACGCCGGGGTGGCCCACCGGGACCTCAAACCGGCCAACGTGATCCTCGCCGCCGACGGGCCGCGGGTGGTGGACTTCGGCATCGCCCACCACCTGGACGCCACCGCGGTCACCTCAACCCGCATGACCACTGGAACACCCGGCTGGATGGCACCCGAACAGCTGGAACGCGCCGCCACCGGCACCGCATCCGACCTGTTCGCCTGGGGCATCCTCATCGCCTACGCGGCCACCGGCCAGCATCCCTTCGGCGCGCCCACGGGGATCGAATACCGGATCATCAACGCCCGTCCCGACTTGGACGGCGTGCCCGCAGCGCTGCGCCCCCTGGCCGCTGCGGCCCTGGCCAAAGACCCCGCTGCACGCCTCTCGGCCGCTGAACTACTCACCCGGACCGCCGCCCTGCACGGACCCGTCGGCGCTGCAGCCTTCCCCATGCCCGGCAGCGCTCGCCCCACCACGCCGGCGCTGTTGCCCGCTGGTCTGTGGTCCCTTCCTACCGCCGTCTCCACGCCGGAGCCCGGGGTGTACGACGCCATCACCGCTACCGGCGCCCCGGCCGTCACGGACCTGCGCGCCCAACTCCTCGCCGTTCTGGAGGAAGTGCACGAAGCGAGCGCCGAAGCCGGCCGCAGCATCCAGAGCCTCTCGAACTGCCTCACCGACATCAGCGTCCGTATGGAAGCGGCTCACCTGTCCGGATGCGTCGGTTCCCTCGGCACCTATGCCCTGCTGGCCGCCAATCGCCTCCGGATCGGGGACGATGCCCGAGGCGCGCAGCGACTGCACGAGATGCTACGGAAAGATCCGAATAAGGCTCTGAAGGCGCTCGCCTACTTCCGCGGCCCTGGCGCGCACACGTTGGTAACGGCCGGCTATCGAGGCAACGGACTCGACGTCACCGAACGACTGATCTCCACCATCCGCGACGCCATGCCGGCCTTCGCCGACTACATCGCCCGCCACGACTCCGACTTCCCCGAACTGTCACCGACCAACGTCAGGGCATGGAAGCCCATGGCCGCACCACTGCCGCGCAGGCAGACCACGAAGTGGTGGCACCTCCGTCGTAATGGGCGCAGGGTCACCGGATGAGGGCAGGCAGCGCACTCCGGGATGGCACAGAGCGTGGCCGCCCATCTCGGCCGGCCAAACCCGGTCCAACGCGACGATCATGTCGGTCTGCCTCCGGGCGACTGGCGGCTACTGGTCGGGGTGGACGGCTCGGAGGCCGGTGCTGGCGTACGCCTTGGGGTCAGGGTGAGCTGGTACCGGGAAGCACTGGCCGTGTGCCCGGCCGTATGGCGAGGAAGATGGACATAGGGCTCCCGTTCCGTGTCACCCCCGAGCCGGGACGGGAGCCCCCTGCTGCAGGTGGCCTACCTGACAGCACCATGACCGCGACGACCACCGCTGCGCCGCTGCGATCGCCGACCGCGTGAGGCCGTCCAGTGCCTCGACGGCCTCACAGGCGCCGTGCCCAAAGAAGCAGCGAGCCGGTCTGGCTGGCCGTCGGCCGGCACATCGCCCGCGACGGCGGCTGACTGCCAGGCACCCTCACCCGCCGAGCGGGATGCCTTCCAGCACGTCCGGGCGCAGCGGCTGGGAGGCACCCGGGGGCCTGGCCCAGCCCGTCAGGCCGGTGCCACCGGCCGGTCACCGGTGTCGTCCCCGGCCGGTCGGGGACGACGGATTGCCGGGTACGAGGTGACCAGGGCGAGCCACTGGTCCTGGGTGACCACGGGCCACGTCCGCGGCCCCATGCGACCACGCAGCCCGATCAGGTCGGCCGCCCGGCCCTCAGCGGCCTCGATCGCCTTCGGCGGGCTGAACGGATCGGCCGCCACGACGAACACCCCCGCGAAGACCCGGGCCCGCTCCGGATGCCGGAAGTGGTTCCGCAGCCGGGCGCCGATGCCGCCGTCACGGTGGGCCTTGCCCAGCCACCGCAGACGCCCGTCGGCGCCGACCGCCAGGTACAGCCCGGCGAGCACCTCGTCCAGCACCGCGAGTGTCTCCGCCCGCTGGTGGGACTGCAGGCTGTGCGGGGCGGGCCAGTCGCCGCGCACCAGCGGGCCCAGCGCCGTCCAGGCATGGCGCAGTACTCGCGCGTCGACCACCGGTCCGGCTACCGGCTCCGTGCAGCAGTCCCCGCTCACAGCGAGATCACCGCCAGGGTGGCCGCGTCCAGCAGCGGCGCGATCTTCTCGGCCTCCTCTTTCATCTTCCCGAACTCCGCTACGTACAGCTTCTGCACCTCGGCAGGCTCCTCCGGGGCGTCGGCGTCCTTACGGGCGCGCACGGCGTCCTGGATGATCGCCAGGAGCTGGCGGAGCTGCTCGACGACGGCCGCAACGCTCTCGGTGTTGCTGGTCACCGCGGAGGCCAGTTCCGCGCGCAGGCGGGTCATGCGTGCCAGCGCGAGCTCTGGGATCTCCTCCTCGAGTTCCACGGTGTCCCCACCACTGCCCGCAGCCTCGGTGCCGGTGGCGGCGTCCGCGGGCGGCTTCTGACGCTCGCCCTTGCGGAACGACGTCAGGGGGAAGAGGTTGTCGAACCACTCCTTGTCGGCGAGAACCCCCTCGCGCGGATTACCGAGCGGGTCGGGTGCCGAGAAGGTGCCCAGCGCCTCATCCGGCACACCGAAGCCGGCGTCGGGTGCATGAAGGATCTCATCGGCGAACGCCACCAGCAGTTCGCGGGTCACCCCCTGCGGCGGGTCGGTGTAGGCGTTCACCAGCGACTGGACCGCGTTGGCCGGCGAGCGCCGTACACCCTTGCGGTCCGCAGCCTTGAACGAGCCCTCGTTGGGAGTGATGAACGGTTCAGCACCGCTGATCATGCCGGGGACCAGATGCCGCCGTACCAGGGTCTCCCAGGCCGCGGCGTCCCCCTGGCGGCAGGCGGTCAGCAGTGAGGCGAGGCTGCGTGCATCGGGTCGCACTCCGAACTGCACCTCGGGCTTGCCGAACAGGCCCTCGGCGGCGGCGAGGGGACCGGGCCGGAGAAAGTGTTGCGCGACCACGGCCGCCCAGATCTCCGTCCGCCGCTTGGCCCTCGTGCCGTTCTCCTGGCTCCAGGAGGCTTCCTGCAGGGTGGCACGCACCACCGGCCAGTACCGGCCGGTGGGCATCGGCGCGCGCGGCGCGAGGTTTTTCGGACGCGGCGGGACCGGAGGGAACAGCATGACGGTGGCGCAGCGGATCGCCATGTCCCGCAGAGTCATGGGGCTCACCTCGTCGCCCGGCGGCAGTAGGACTTCAAGCGCGTCAAGCGCGCGGGCCCCGACCAGAGCGTCGGCGATCGCGTCCTCGTGCAGCTCACCGGCCGCGACGCGGCCCTGGGTGACCTCCTGGGCGAGCAATTCGCCCAGCCGGCCCGCAGCCTGGTAGGCCTTGACCAGGGTCGACCACAGCCCCAGGGAGCGGTCCATGTCCTCGTAGTCCAGCTGGCCATGCAGGTGCTCGTGGACGTTCAGCTGGCGCAGCGACTCCTCCAGCCGTTCCGGTTTCTTAGCGCCGACCACGACCCGGGCTGGCACCTGCGCGATTCGCACCGTCCGCTGCGCACGCCCTTCCGGATCCCGGTCAGGGTCGGCGTACTCGGCGTTGAGCAGGGCGCTGATCCGCCGCAGGATCTCACCCAGCCCCTGCACGACCATCCGCCGGTTCTCCTCCTCCCCAGGCAGCCGCAGCACAGCCTGGGGCACCCCGGTCAGAAGCTGCTGTGCCGACACTCCGAAGGTCTCCAGCCGTGCGTAGGCCCGGTTAGCGCCCGTGGCCTGCTGCCCCCGCCAGACGTTCCGCCGTGATCCGTCCGGGTCGATCACCGGCGTCCGCTGCAGCACGACCACGGTGGAGTCCCGCTGGCCTTCCTGCACCAGCGATTCCACCAGGTTGTAAGGACGCTGCCGCGCCCGGCGCCGCAGCATCTCCACGGCGTACCGCTGCACCTCCGCGGCCACCTCCGCACGGACCTCCTCCGTCGTGAGAGCCGCGAGCGGGGCCCCGTCCTCGGTGACGGCCCGCACCACCGGCAGCGGACGCCGCTTACCCAGCGCCTGCTCGCACGCCTCCAGCCCCTCCTGCGCGCGCGCCAGTTCTTCCTCGGCGGTCTCCACCGCAGCCACCGCCGCGTCCTTCTCGGCCGGCGTCGCGGTCGAGGCCAGCGCCCGCCGCGCCGCCTTCGCCCGCTGCACCCCGACGTCCCAGGCGGCCACCAACCGCTGCTGGTCGACGAGTTCCTCCAGACGTTCCTGGTTCTCGGCAGACGGGAGCAGCCACGCGCTGCGTGTACGGTCGTTGATGACCCAGGGCAGCGTCGCCGCCCCGTGCAGCTCCACCTTCAGCACCAGCAACGCCCCGTCGGTATCGCGCTGCTCGATGTGGTAGGCCGTGGCGCGCAGGAACCGGCTCCCGCGGCGGCGCTCGATGACACGCTTGGCCTCGCCCCGGCCGAGTGCCGGAGCGAGACCTTCCAGCACAGCCTGGCGGGGAACGGGCGCGAAGCCCTCGGCCGCACAGGTATTGACGATGGCTTCATGAAGGTTCTCCGCCCAGGTCGAGTGGGTCGGAGACGGGAAGGACCCCTCAGGGGTCTCTTGGGTAGACATGGGAAACAGACGGTCCCTAACTCCGGGAGCCCTCGTGGCCCCGGGCGCGACTGGGCGCATCCGGCGGCGCCGGGTGCGGCACGCACCCGAACTGCATGGCACTCCTGTCCAGGGAGCACCGGCGAGGGCCGCCGTCACCGTCACGTGCCTCGTAGCGCGTAGCAGCGAAGACCGTCTGCCCCTTCGAGTCCACCATCGGAGACTGTGCACGCCACCGGAAGCTCACCCCGAACAGCGGGTGCCTCCGCGGCGCACGGCTCACGCCCACTCCGCCGACGGCGGCACGGGGCTGGCAGGTCGTCAGGACCACTGACGTGCCCTGAAAGCCTCTCAGACACTCGGTAAATCGGACAAGTCACATGGAAAACGCGCGTAGAACTACGAGATCACGCAACTGGGAAGCGCTCCGCGTGGATCCCACCTCACCCCGCACGCGCCTCTGCCTCTCTCGCTCCTGGACCTGCCAACACCGTGCTGTCTCAGACGTGTTCGTGCACGGCACGGTCCAGGTGGCACCAAGCCGACCGTCTCGTCATGGCCAGTCCTGCACTCGCTATCCGCCCACACAACCCGCTCGGTCTGCGGCGTACCCCCGCGCACGCCGACACTCGGGTTCTTACCGTCCCCGCCTGTCCTGTCTGGCCACATAGAACCGCAGAGTCCCGGCGACTGTCAGCGCGATCACCGCGGGCGCCCGGAGGGGCGGCGATGGACCAGCTCCATGCCGAGGATGAGCAGGAGCTGCCGTCCGGCCTGGTGCAACTGCTCTTGAAGGTTAGGTTCGCGGAAGAGATCGGCCAGCTGTCCGGCCTCAGCCGCGAAGTGACCGCGCTCGGCGAGATAGTCGGTCATGGAAGCACGGTGGACGGCCCTGGCCCGTTCCCGCAGCGCGGCGTCCACCTTCCCGTCCAGGGTGCGGACCAGCGCGATGCTGAGGGCCTCGACGTGGTCCACGACCGACTCGACGGTCATCGGTGTTTGCGCGGGCCCGAGCGCGCGGACGAGACCGCTGGCAGCGAACACGACCGCCGGCGCTCGTCGAAGTCGATGTCGACAGAGTCGAGGTCGGTGATGCCCATGGCGTAGGCGACGATCGAGCCGGCCGCGGAGCCTCGGCCGGGGCCGACCGCGATGCCGTTGTTCTTGGCCCACATGATGAAGTCGGCGACCACGAGGAAGTAGCCCGGGAACCCCATCTGGATGATGACGTCCATCTCGTAGTCGGCCTGCTTCTGCCGGTCCTCGGGGATGCCGCTGGGGAAGCGGCGCTCCATGCCGCGGCGGACCTCCTCCTTGAACCAGGTCACCTCGGTGTAGCCGTCGGGGATGTCGAACTTCGGCATGAGGTTCTTGGCCTCGAACATGCCGGTGGTGTCGACCATCTCGGCCACCAGGAGCGTGTTGGCGCAGCCCTCCTGCCAGGCGTCCGAGGAGTCGATGGCGTACATCTCGTCCGTGGACTTCAGGTAGTAGCCGGTGCCGTCGAACTTGAAGCGGTCCGGGTCGGAGAGGTTCTTGCCGGTCTGGATGCACAGCAGGGCGTCGTGGGCGCCCGCCTCGTGCGCGTAGGTGTAGTGCGAGTCGTTGGTGACCAGCGGCGGGATGCCGAGCTTCTTGCCGATCTCCAGCAGGCCGTCGCGGACCCGGCGCTCGATCTCGATGCCGTGGTCCATGAGCTCCAGGAAGTACCGGTCCTTGCCGAAGATGTCCTGGTAGTCGGCGGCGGCCTTGAGGGCCTCGTCGAAGTGGCCGAGGCGGAGCCGGGTCTGCACCTCGCCGGAGGGGCAGCCGGTGGAGGCGACGATGCCCTCGGACCACTGGGAGATGGTCTCCTTGTCCATCCGGGGCCACTTCTGCAGCCAGCCCTCGGCGTAGGCGTCGGAGGAGAGCCGGAAGAGGCTATGCGCCCCTGTCCATAGGTCTGACCTGCGCTGGTCGCCGGGACAGGGGCGGAGGAGCCGGTGGCCCTTCCGGTTGGAAGGGCCGTTGTCAGTGCCTGGTCCTACTGTGGCAACGACAGGGAGGAGCAGGTGATGGCGGCGGAGATTTTGCGTACCGGCAGGGTGTGCCCGGGCGCCCCGGCATGCGGCCGGGCAGTAGTCATCGCCGGATGTGCACGGTGACCTGCAGGCCGCCGGCGGCCGTGGCTCCCGCGGCAGCCACGGCGGCCGCGGCCGTGCCGTTGCCGGTCAAAGCGAGGACGAGGACGGTGGCGAGGGTCGCTAGCGTCGTCAGGACGGGCAGCCACGGGTAGGACCGGGTTGCGGAGGACTCCGTACCCGTTCGGGTACGGTCAAGGGGCGTCACGGTTTCTGTACTCCTTCGACGGATCGGGAGCCCGACGTCAGGCGATGGGGAGACCCCTCTTCGCGAAGCGGCTTTCCACGGCGTGGCTTCGCAGGGTCTCCCTTCGTCGTCTGAAGGGCCTTCGGCCGTTCAGACTCTAAGCCTTGGCACTGACACTCACGGCTCGCACCGCGTACCGCCAGGTGCCACCAGTTGATGCCTCCAGCAAGCAGGTTGAAGCCGTCGGTCAGCCAAGACGGGCATACGCATCGTGTCGAACCAGCAGATCGTGACGGTTCCCCAAGCTCAACGACGAGCAGCGCGGCGAGGAGATCCTCGCCGTCTTCGACACCGCCTTCGGCCGGCTCCTCGCCGCCGACCCGGCCGCGTTCCGGGTGAAGTTCCGGAAGATGGCCGCCTCGGCCTTCGCGTTCTACCGGGGGACGGCCGCGCTCTTCTACCACGACGTCGACGCCGAGAAGCGGGGCGGCCCCTACCTGGACGACCGCACCTCGCGCGTGTGGATCCACGGCGACCTGCACGCCGAGAACTTCGGCACCTACATGGACTCCAACGGGCGCCTGGTCTTCAACGTCAACGACTTCGACGAGGCCTACGTCGGCCCCTTCACCTGGGACCTCAAGCGCTTCTCGGCCTCCGTCGCGCTGATCGGCTACGCGAAGGCGCTCAGTGACGAGCAGATCACCGAGCTGGTGACGATCTACGCGGCCGCCTACCGCGAGCGGATCCACGCCCTCGCCACCGGCGCCAAGAGCGACGAGGCGGCGCCCTCCACGCTGGACACCACGAGGGCTGCTCGAGTCGATGACCGAGATCCGCGACTTCGAGCACCGCTTCGCGTCGAACGGCGGTTCAATGCGCGCCCCACCTTGCACAAACGTCGACCGGCGATGCCTCTTGTCTCCCCAAGGCGTAGGGCATCATCGGCGGATGGCATCGACGCAAGCCCCGCCGACCTACCTCGACCGCCTCTTCGAGGACCTGGGCCTGATCGAAGCGGATTTCCTGGCGATCCTCGCGGACTCGCAGATCCGCAACGTTGATCCGAACCGCAGGTCCGACGGCTTCGTCTACCTCGGCGCTGCCAAGTGGGGCTGGGTGCCCAATTCCGAGCTCGAGGCGAGAAGGATGGAACTGCTGGGGCGTGTACGGAACTGGGAACCGTTGTTTCGGTTGTTGTTCCCGCACCCGACCCCGGAGGTCATCAAGCGCCTCGACGTGGCCCTCGCCCTGCTGCAGCGCTGGCTTGAGCGCCCCGGGACACGACCGTGCCGGCCACCATCGACGCGGCCGTCGACGAAGTCAGGAAGGCAGTAGCCACGCTCCGGAAGCTGGGCGAGCTCCTGCCCGCCGACGACTGGCCCATACGAGCGCATGAGCTCGGCCTCCACGGCACGGCCCCGCAGGGAGACGACACCGATCTACGGGGCCGGTTTCCGGTGCCGGGCGAGGAGCTCGGTGAAGAAGTCCTCCACCAGCTGTTCGGCGTGCGGCCGGGTGAGTTCCCAGCCGCCGAAGCGGTAGATCTCGTACCCGGCCAGCCGCAGCCGCCGGTCTTCGGCGACCATCTCCGCGTACAGCCGCGGTACGGCGGTGTGCGTGATCCGCCCCTTCTCGTCGGGCGGGTTCGGTTGTCCGTAGTGCTGGACGCCGTCGACCTCGATGACGATGCGGGAGCGGTCGGGGGCCAGGAGCAGGAAGTCCATGCGCTGGCGGGGCAGCGCGCCGGACTGCTTGCCGCTGCGGCGGGTGTAGGGGTCGTAGTGGAGGTAGACCTGCGGGATCAGCGCGGGCAGGTCGAAGCCGCCTTCTTCGGCGTAGCGGGCGCAGTACGTCCGCATCACCAGCTGCTCGGGCACGGAGTCCAGCGACCGGTACAGACGCCGGTACAGGCCGCTCGCGGCGGTCTTCTCGTCGGTGTCCGGCTGGTGGTTCTTCGTCCACCAGGCGACCATCTGCTGCCAGGTGAGGCCCTGCGGCGGCAGCGGATCGGTGAACACCAGGCACGTGTGCGCGTTGCGGACGATCTCCACGTCGTTGTTAACCGCGTCCCGCAGCACCATCTCGGGCTTCTCGCCGTCGGCGGCGAAGATCAGGTTCTTGAAGCTGCCCGCCGGGCCGTTGCGGAACCGGCTCTCGTACTCCAGTTCCTGCACTTCCTCCAGCGCGTCTCTGGTCGGGCCGAGGATCTTCTCCACGCAGTCGCGGCGGGCCTTCCAACTGCCGCTCATGTCGTTGTCACGCCAGTACGAACCGAAGCCGCGCGGGCCGTCGAACGTCCGGAACGGCCACGCCGGCGGCTCAAGGGCGAGACGCTCGATGACGGCGCGGTGGGCCTTGATGACGACGGACACGGTGTCGTTGTTCAGGCGCATGTCCCGGCCGTCGGTCCCGTAGGAGACGAAGTCGTCGTACAGGAGCCGGGTCAGCGCGATCGCCACGTCCAGGTCGGTGTGACCGTCCGGGGGCCCAAACCGCAGCGACTCGATCAGCCCGACGTCGAGCACCCACTCGGCCCATCCGTCGCCGCTGCTGAAGAACGCCCCGAGCTCCACGCTCCGCCCCCCGTCTGTGATTCCTCCTGGACATCGTCGACTGCGGCCCGCGCGGCCACCAGAGGGCGTGCGGGCACGGCTTCCTCTGCGCACGCGGGCCGATGCCCTGTGCCCGAAATCCGTTCAAGATTTTTTGTCGGTGGGGGTGGTTCTCGGCCCAGGAGGGTGAGGGCGGAAGAGTTCTGCCCGCGAGAGGTGGTCGAAATGCCCCTGTGGGTGCTGGTGTTGGCGTTGTGCGGCGGCCTGGTGTTCGGCATGCTGCGAGCGACCGGCGCGAGTCCGGCGGAGGCGGCCGGAGTTGCAATCGCGGCGATGACGTTGGCCGCGATGCTGCTGGAGCGCCCGTGAGTAGCAAGGGCCGCGTGAGCGGCATGGCGGCGGGGAGGCCGGAGATCGAACACACGCAGCAGCGATCGCCACCGCGCTGGGTCGCCGGCCCGGTGCCCGGTCTCGGCCAGCGGTGCAGCCTGTGCCCGCGCCTTCCGGAGCGGACGCACGAGATGCGCCTGGGCGACACCCCCCGCCCCAGCCCCCGGTTGCTGGCCATTCTGTGCACCCAGTGGCCGGTCCGGGCCGAGATCGAGCTGTTGGGCCAGGCGGCTGCCCGAGTGACCGCGGCCCGCCGCGTGATCCAGCGGTACTTCCCCTACGACATCGGACCCGTCCTGGGCGACCTGATGCCGGCCGGGGACGGGGCCGGCGACCTGCTGCGCGCCCTGGCGCAGACGTTCGGGGAGAGCTTCGCTGCACGGCCCGAACGTCTGCCTCAGCGTGCCCGGGCCTGTCCGTGGGGTGCTTTCGACACGGCGCGCTGTGCACGTGACGCCTTCGGACGCCTCGTGCACGACGACTGCACCACGCCCGCCGTGCCGGACTCCGCGGCGGCCACGAGGATCCTCGCCCGCTGGATGTGGCGAACGGTGCAGGCCATCGAACGAGGAGGCCTGGACCGCTTCATAACCCGCAAGGTGCGCTCGACACCCGGTGCCCAGGTCGAAGCAGGCATGATCGGGCCGATCCGCCTCGTGATCGGCCCCGACGGACCCGCCCAGCGAGCTGGCGACGCCTTTGGCGCCCTGATGGGACTGACCGACGTCCTCGCCCCGCCGCACATGCGGCACCCCATGCAGGCCCTGGTCACTCTCCACCGTCACCAGCAGCGCTGGGGAGCCCGCACGTGGGGAAGAGGCTTCACCGCCCGCTCGGCCTACACCGCCGCTCTGCAGGCCCGGCACACCGTCGTCCGCCACGGCGACCGGCCCGACCGGCAGCTGGACGCCTTCATCCGCGTCCTGCTGGGCAAGGACCCCGACCGCTGGCGCACCCGGGCGGCCGCCGGTCTGCTGTACTCCACCTGGGACGATGCGCCGCGCCCCGACGCGGAAGTGTCGGCCCTGCTGAACGCGGCGTTCGCGGCTGCCTCCGCCGACAATAAGCCCGAGTGGGAGCGCGAGATCCGGCACCGCTTCATCACCATGCTGGACCAGCCCGACGCCCTCATCCCCTCCTCCGACGCCTGCGGGCGACCCGCTCCTGGAGGGCTTCGAGGACCGCATCGAGTGGGTGCTGCGCCAGCTGGAACCCGAGCAGCGGGCCGTGGCCATCGCCTACGCCCTCCACGCCGACACGGCCTGGCCCCGGGCCGCACGCCGAGCCGGTGTCCCGGCCCCCGAGGCAGCAAGGGTGGGTGAGAAGGTCCGTCGCCGGCTCAAGTACCTGAGAGCGGAGTACAACCGGCGTCAGCAGTGACCCGGTGGGTGGCCGAGCTGGAAGGCTGCGACATCGCGCGGTCGGTGGCCCACCGGGCGTCCAGTGACCCGTTGTGGGGCGGTCGGGTGGCGGGGGTGCGACCGGTCCAGCCGGGGATAGCTGACGACGGCGCGCGGTGAGAAGCGCCGCGCATGCCTGCCGCCTGATCGGGCTGCTGGACAGGTGGAGAAGGCGGGGTCAGCGCATCTCGAAGTCGTCGTAGTGGAAGCCGGGTGCGACGATGCAGGAGACCAGTACCGGCTCGTCGCCCTTGCACTGGGCGGTCTGCCATGCGCCGGCCGGAACGAGGTACTGGGGCCGTTGCCCGCGTTCGACACCGGGTCCCAGGACCACTGCCCGCGCCGGGCCGGGGTCCGGGTCCGGGCCGTGGCCGCCGAGCCGGAGAGTCAGGGGGTGGCCGCGGTGCCACAGCCACATCTCGTCCGACCGGACCCGGTGCCAGCGTGACACCTCACCGGGATGGAGCAGGTAGTAGATCCCGGTCGCGCAGGGGCGTACGGCGCGGCGGCCGTCCGCGAGGGTCTGCGTCTCGGTCTGCCAGGTCCGGCGGAACCAGCCGCCCTCGGGGTGCGGCTCCAGGCCCAACTGCTTCACCAGAGGAGAGATCACGCTCATGGCGACCAGCCTGCCCGAAATCCCTCGTCCGGCGCGTGCGGTGCTGCCGGTGCGGAAGCAGCCGCGCATGAGCTGGTCCGAGTATCGACGGGTTTCCACAAGGCGCTACCCGGCGCGAGGTCGGGCAGTGCGGTACGCGAATGCCCGCTGCCCGCTCCTCCACAGGCATTTCCTTTCGACCCGAGCGCGCAGCGCATGACACGTCCAAGACGCGCTCCAGCTCGCGCAAAACCTTTGGTTGGGGCCCAGCGCAACGAGGCGGTCGTGCGCACCGGGCCCGTCCCTGTGCTGGCGCGGCACAGAGGTTGAGATGGCAATCGTGTGCGGGCACGGGCAATCACCGGGACTGCAGGTGAACTTGGCTGCACGACCGACCCTCAGCGGCCTCAGGGCGGCATGGGCACCCTCACCTACAGCCCGCTCTCCGGCGGCTGGCTCTCGGGCCGCTACCGCAAGAACACCACCGAAGGCCCCGCCTCGGCCGCCCGCCCCCAGGCCCGCTTCGACATGAACACCCCCGCCAACCAGCGCAAGCTCGACGCCGTCGAACAGCTCGCCGTCCTGGCGGAGAAGGCCGGCCTTTCCCTGATCGAACTCGCCGTCGCCTTCGTCATCAACCACCCTGGCGTCACCTCCGCGATCATCGGCCCGCGGCACCATGGACCAGCTGGAGGCGTTCCTGCCCGCCGCCGACATCACCCTCTCCTCCGACACCCTCGACGCCATCGACGAGATCGTCACCCCGGGAGTCACCGTCAACCCGGTCGACAACAGCTACGGCGACTTCGAACTCCGCGCCGACCAGCGGCGCCGCTGATGCGTCCCACCCTGACCGGGGGCCGGTTCCACAGCTGAGCGCCGTAGTTGACTAGCGGTGCCAGGTAAGGCGCTCAGTCACACTGGTGCAGACGCAAGCCGCCTGGAACGCCACCTACAACGCGCTCGCCGCACCTCGCCCCCGCGCCCCCAACCCCGCGCCGCCGCCTGTTGCTCTGTCCGTTCGGCTGTGGTGGCACCCTTACTGGAAAAACGCCCCCTCGTTGCCGACGGCGCGCTCCGAGCTGCGCCAGCTGGTCCGCGCCCGCGGAGCGGTCCGGGCCGCGTGTCCCGATGCCTCGGTCGACCAGAAGCATGCGGTTGTGACAGGGGTTGCGCCTGGCTGTTGCGCGGCCAGGCGGACCGTCTCCGTGTTTGCGGCGTTCACACTCAACTCAGCGAGCCGGCGCCCGAGGCGTGCCCGGCGCGGCTCGCCCTCCACCCCAGCTGGCCGCCGTGCCAGCTCGCCGAGCTTCTCCTGCGGCAGCCCGGACAGCTCGACCGCCTCGCGGACGGCTGCCTGGCAGTCAAGTTGTGAGCAGTGCGCGGGCGATATGGCGGGCCGCTAGCTGGTGCCGCTGCCGTGGCACTGCGAGCATGCGCCGGTCCAGGACCGAGTGACATGCTGCTGCACACCGTCCTTGTCCACTTCGACGCTGTGCTCGGTGAGCCCGCTTCCGTTGCAGGCGCCACAAGGCTGCTCTCCAGGCATCCACCCAGGACGCCGGATCCGGCGCGCCGCTGCCGCGGGTTCAACCTTCCCGCTGACTGGGCATACCGCTGCCTGCTTGACGGGCGGCCTGCTTCGCTTTGCGCTGCGCCCGGCCGCCGTTGCCCGGCTTGTCCTGCGCCTCCCAGTCGGGTTCCAGGCCCGGATCCTTCGCCGGTACTTTCGTCACCATCAGCCCGGCGGCGCAACCGCGAGTGTGCTGCCCGGTATCGCACGTCAGCAGCCGCACAGGCCGGGCAGCCAGAGCCTGAATGGCGACAGCACGGTCGATGATCTCGTCATCGGTGATGGGCAGACGCACGTGCCCGGGCTGGTCCAAGACGATCTCCACGCTGATCTCGCCCTGCCAGCGGGCGGGTTCACCGCTGTTGTCCGTCTGGCGCAGGATGCCGAAGGTGGATCCCTTCAGGGTGCTGTCGAGGAGACCGAGAGTGTGCAGGGCCCTCCATCTGGCCTGGTGTTTACCGGCCTCCTTCAGACCGTCCAACTCGTCGACCACGGCGATGGGGAAGAGGAGGCGGATGGGCGGATTCGACGGCAGTCCAAGGATCTGGTGCAGGTCAGCGTCCTCAAGCTTGGCCGTGTTCTGGATGTAGAAGCTGGAGTCGGCCACCACAAAATGCTCCGCGCCGGTCCAGCGGCCTATCTGCTCGTTGAGCGTGTTGAGGGCACCGTCGAATGCCTGGACCCGTTCGGTGATCTCCAAGTCGATCAACCCGTTGACGAGGCGCTCCTGAGCGCTGCCCGCGAGCGTGCCACAGCTGCTGAGGAGGGCCTGGTAGCGGCGGGTGAGAACAAGGCGGTCGATGTCGTCGTCGCTGATCTGGTGACGAAGGACGCCCGCGGTGTCGGTGGCCCAGTTCAGGTAGCGCATGAGACGTGAGAACGCCGTCTGCGGGCCAGCGCCTTGGAGATTGCCGGCCGAGGTATACGCGTTGCGGAGTGCTTCTCGGATGTTCCTGCGGTCAGCGCCCGGGCGGGGTGTGATGAGCATGCGCCGATCCTGCCAGCGGAGTGCGCCAGTCGCCCGCCGTTTGCGGCCCACTGGTGAAGGCCCGATCGTCATGCCAGGGCCGCACCCTGGTCGTGGATGGTCTCGGGTGCCTGGGCGACCGAGCCGGTCTGTTCGGTCCAGCGCATGCCGATGGTGGGAGCTCACCGTCCGTTGGGCGTCGGGGAGCAGACGAAAATGGACGCGCGCCAGCCCGGCGAGCGGCAGGAACCCGGGGCGCGGGCCCCCTACGGTGGCTAGGGCGACGTTCAGCGGCCCCACCAAGGCGACTCCAACTGGCCCCAGTTCATGATTGATTCGTGAAGATCAGGCGTTGTGAAGTGGCTCCGGAGGGCGGTTTGCTCTGGGACCACCGGGCGGTGTCGGTGGGGGTGCCCCAACAGCGATTGATCAGGACGTCGGCACTCGGTGGCGGCGCTTGTCACGAGACAGGGGAAGACTCAGTCGCCTCGAATGCGAGCATGCAGATGCATGTCGTGTCGGCCGTCGTCATGCACGGCGGCGCTACGTTTGGTGCCTTCCAGGAGGTAGCCGGACTTGGTAGCGACTCTGCAGGAGGCGTGGTTGCGGGTGGAGTGGTCCAGCTCCAGGCGTTGGAAGCCGATCTCGTTCAGGGCCCAGGCGGTGAGCGCCCCGAGGCCGTGGGAGGCCACTCCGGCGCCGCGGGCGGCCGGGAGTACCCAGTAGGCCGCGCCGGCTATGCCGTCGTCGAAGTCCAGTCCGCGTAGTGCGATCCGGCCGAGTACCTCGCCGCCGCCGCGGGTGATCGCCCAGTGGCCGCCCTTCTCGCGTTTCCAGTCCTGGCGATATGCGTCGAACCATTCCCGGACTTGCGCCTCGGAGGAGGGCCGCCGCGTGTGCCAGCGGCGGATCTCGTCATCCTGATACGCAGACAGGAATGCTGGTGCGTCGGATTCTTCCCAGGGGCGCAGCAGCAAGCCCCCGGTGGCGGGGAGCACGGGTTGGGGGGAGCTGGCGAGCAAGCCAGAGGCGATGACGGGCGGTGTCGACAGAGCGCGAGTCATGCACCATGATCGCCCGACGCTGACCACACACGTCAACATCGAGCCACTCGCCAGGCCCCGTGTCGACGCGCGTGGGGCACTACTTCATCCCGGTGGTCTTGTTCGCCTTGGTGCGGGCGAGCCGGTAGGACTCGGTGCCGGTCTCGATGAGGGTGGCGTTGAAGGTGAGCCGGTCGACGATCGCCGCGCAAAGACGCGGGTCGGTGAAGGTCTTGGACCAGCCATCTGGGGCTGGCACTTGTTCCCTCACACGAGTTGCCGCTGCCACCTGGCCGTATCCCGTTCCTGGCGTCCTCGTTGGTTCTCGCGGTAGCACCC
>NZ_JBWKFL010000027.1:0-119060 GCF_056434305.1 Streptomyces sp. NPDC044061
CCACTGCCCCCCCCCCCCCCCCCCTTCCCCCCCCCCACCCCCCACCTCCCCCCCCACCCCCCCCCCCCCCCGCCCCCCCCCCCTCCCCCCCCACCCCCCCCCCCCCCCCCCCCCCCCCCCCCCTCCACCGCTGCACCGGAAACCAGCCCGTGAACCTGATGCGACTGCGGCGTCACAGCGGGTGACTCGATGGTTCTCGGGTATTCCGTCACCGGCTGCGGCGGCATGCTGCATGGCGTATGCGTCGCACATGGTGATCGCCATCAGGTGGGGTGCGGCCTCGGTCAGTGACGTGCTTACGCCTGCCCACCCCCGCCTCGGCGTCACGGCTGCAGCTTGCCTTCGCCCGCGTCCAGGATGAGGTGCAGGCCGTCTCGCTCGACCGCCGCCGCCTGTACCTTGAGGCCGAGGGCCTCGGCTCCCTGTGCTGGGGAGTTGGCGGTCGCGCTCAGGCCGGCTGGGGGTCGCGCGCCAGCCTTCTGGTCGTCCACCGGTTCGAAGGTGATGCTTCCGACCGTATCCGGCCTGGGCTCCAGGACCACGCGCCTCGGACCGTCTGTCCCTGCTGTCTGTATGGAGATGGTCCCCTCGTTGCTGTTCAGGGTCACGGACGTCACTGCCATGCCTGGTGCCGCCTTGTTGAAAGCTTCCCTGAGGGAGTCTGCGTCCACGATGGCCAGCCCGTGGACACGCTGGAAGTCGGGCGACGAGCCCAGCCGGAGGCCGTACACCTCGGCTTGGAGTGACACGCCGGTGAGCGGCCCCAGGGTGGCGTTGTCCGAGACAACGTCCACCTCACGCAGCCGTTGCCCGGCCAGGGCGGCCAGGGCCCAGCCGCCGCTCTGCCGGACCGTGGCGTCGGCTCCGACAAGGCCCGGCTCCGCCCGGATCCGGTCCGCGAGAGCCTCTCGTGCCATCAGCTCGGCCACCCCACCCAGCGCGGCCAGACACAGTCCCACAATCATCATGATGCCTATGGGGTGTTCAGCCGCAACTGACTTCAGCCGCGCAAATCGGGTCACGCTCTTCTCCTCGGATGCAGCGGGCAAGACGTTGCACGCAGGGCTGCTTGATGCCAAGACGGGATGTCTGTCGGAGGACGCCCAGCGCGGTGCCCTCGCACCGGTGTGCCGTCAACGCCTTCGCACAGCTCGCGACGATGGAAACACGGCGCGCCGGGGAACCGAACGGCAAGAACGTCCATGTTCCGTGAGGCTTGTTGGAGAGGTGCTCCAGCGCGATGACGGACGAGTAGTTGATCGCGATGGTCATGGACGGTGCCTGGGGTGTGGGTCTGCAGCGCCGGCACCTCCAGAGCTGCGGATCGTCAAAGAGCGGGCCCCGCGCGCCGGGGGCGCTCTGTTGGGTCAGCGCGCGGGCGTGTTCGACGGCAGGCCGTCGCCGCTGCCGTCCTCGCCTGCGGCAGCGGGTGGATCGGGGGCAGGTGACTCGCCTGCGTGGAACCAGGACACGGCCGCCCCCGTGTCAGGGCCGGCCGGCGGCCGGGGTGTCCTCCTGGCCGAAGCTGGGCGGCGGGTTGGCCCGGGCCGGTGGGCCTGCATGGTAGTGGGCAGGAAGAAGACGTCGCCGACGATGTCGGAGTGAAGGGTGACGACGCCGGAGGGCAGTTCCAGGTGGGCGCTGCTGGTGGGTGACACGGCCGCGTGCGTGGCGAGGTGGCGCAACTGCTCGCCGGTGACGGTCTCTTCGCGGATGAACTCTCCCCCCTTCAGGCTGAGCCCGTGGAAGCGGCTGGTGTAGCGGGGGGCGGTGATCCGCTTGACCTCGCCGGGGGTGAGCTGGTGGACCACGGTGAACCGGCTGCCGGGCCGGGCACGCCGCGCCCACCAGCCGGCCACCACGTGATCGGACAGGTCCAGTCCGTCCAGCTGATTGGGCCTCACCCACCGGCCCTCGCAGCGCCACCACTCCAGCCCGTTGGGGCAGGTGACGCAGTCCCCGTCCACCAGCGGCGGAAGGGTGGTGAGCGCCTGAGCGGCACGGGCCTGAGTGAAGAACGGGGCGGCCACGGCGCGTGGCCCCGTGTGGGTGCCGGTGGCCCGTACGGGCGGGAGGGGAGGAACAGGGGAAGGCATGGGAAATCTCCTGACTGGCCGCGATGAAGAGGTGGGCCGGGTCGCGCCGTGCGAGAAGTGGAGGGGGCCCGCACAGGCAGCGCGGCCCGACCGTCGCCGGCCGCTTAGAACACACGAGAGAGGGCTTGGACGCGGTGTGTTCCGGCTGTCCTGACGGTCACGTAAGCCCCGGGCTGGACCGGCAGCCCCGGCCCTGGCCGGAGCCGGGAGGCACCGCGCCCGGAGCGCACTCCCTGGAGGGACCGGGGCCGTATCAACTCCGGACCCGTTGCAGGCGGGACCGTTGATGCGGAGGGCGGGCAAGAGTCCCGGCACACGACCCGGGTGTGGCCGTGTTCGGTGACGGCTCCGCCCATCAGCATCGGGCGGATCGTCCTTGACCGCGAACGACCCGGGCGGGCGCTGCCGCAGGGCAGTGATGAGGACATCGCCGCACCACCGCGAAGTCGGCGCCTGTGTCCACCGCATCCTCTCCCGGACGGAGAACGACGTGCTCCTGCGCGACTGCCGGCAACACGGAGGCCGCCTCCACGGCGCCGGCCGGGCCGTCGCCCACATGCGCCGCGGTGCCCGCACCGCATGAACACGTGGGCCAGATCCTCGATTCCGGCTGCCCGGTCACAGGTCGCCGCAGCACCCTTCAGGCGGGGATGGGCTTGGTGCCAGAGCACTTGGTGAACGGCTTCCACGGCCTGCTGCCATCCACGGCCGGGGCGCCCGCGTAGGCGGGGTTGCCGGTGATGGTCTGTGTCCTCTTCTCGTGGGTGACGTCGAGACCGAACAGCTTGAACCCGACACTGAGTGAACCGGCGGACAGGCCGAAGCCGATCCCCAAGGAGGCGTTCCACCAGTCGGTGTTGACGTCGTAGTCCAGGCTGGAGATCTGGGACTTGTCGTGCAACAGCCGCTCGATGGGCCCCGCGGTCGCGGCCGACTTGCCCGCGAGGTCGTGCGGGGAAGGAACGCCGCGGTCCGCGGGGTTGCTGCCGCGGCCCCGAATCCACTCCTCCACGGCCTTGCGGTCCTGGTCGTCGGTCAGTGCGAGTTCGGCGCTCTCGGTGTGCAACCGCGTGCTGCTCTTGCCGCCGCCTGCACCGACATCGATCGTGACCGGGCCGGTGTTCACCGAGCCGCCGACGTTGATGCCGGGACCGCTGCCGCTTTCCTCGCTGGTCACGATCTTCAGCTTCTCCGGGTGGTGCGCAGCTCCGTGCTTGACCTCGTCGTCGTAGGCGGCGGCGTCGTAGGTGACGGCGATCTGCTGCATGTGCGACCCGCTGGACTTCTCCCCCACGCCCGCCTTGCCGTTCATCTCGAAGGTGTAGACGAAGGTGACCTTCCCCGCGTCCGGACCGGTCTTCGTGCGCATGACGACCACGTCCTTGCTCATCGCCCCGGACAAACCCTGAGTAGAGGCGCCGCCGACCCCCTTGGTGTCCGGAGCGGAGCCCACGAGGGTGTCCTGCGCCGTCTTGATCTTGCTGGCCAGCTCTGCGGGGGAATCCTTCGGATTCGCCTTCTTGATCTCCGCGGCGATGTCGTCCTTCAGGGACTTCAGCTTCTTGTCGTCCTTGGCGTACTTCCCGCCGAAGCTCACGTCACCCGACACCTCGGTCGTGGTCTTCGTGATGTCGATGTCCGGTGCCTTCTCAGGATCGACGTCCGGCTTCTTCTTGTCCGCAACGTGGCCGCAAATCATGCCCAGTTCGGTGGAATGAGCGCCCGGCGGGCGGGAACGGCACTTCTCCGCCGCCTTGAGGAACTCGGCGAACTGCTTCGCATCCTTGAGATTCTGCTCCAGGTCCTTCTGATGGTCATCCGACTTGTGGGCGTTGAACATCCACTGCCCGCCGCTGCCACTGCTCTTGACGTAGCTACCGCCCAACGACGCCCCTCCGCCCCAGTTCTTCAGACCCGGGATGCTCGCACCGATGCCGGCGGTGACTCCCCCGCCCGCGGTGGACATGCGCTCCAGTGTCACGGAACCGTCCGACCACTGCTGGACCTTGACCTGCTCGCTGGCAGAGATCTTGATGAAGAGGATCTGCACGACCACGGTGTCCTTCGTCTCGTCCGACGACAGCAGACACTTGGCCGGCTGGAAGGGGTCGTCGTCCGGTGGCGGTGTTCCGGGTCCACCGGTCGGCGCCCCTGCGGTGGGACTTGCTGTTCCGCCTCCCGTGCCCCCAGACGCTCCCTGCGGCGGCCTGCCCGCGTCATTGCCCCGCCCGCATCCGCCGCCGGCGGCCAGCCGCTCGACCTGACAGAGCACCTTACGGTCGACGTCCGTTCCGAGTGCGGTTCCCACGACGGCCAGCACGATGGCTCCGACCACCGCGACCAGGCCGAGATACTCCGTGGTCCCCTGCCCGCGGTCCGCGCCCGTCACGCCCCCGCAAACCGTCCGACCCGGTTCCGAACCACGCATGCCCCAGCCTCTCGGTCATCTAAGCCGCTACTCACATCCGGTACTCCGGCGGGTACGAACGCTAGGAACGAATCAGGGCCCGATGACAGGGCCCCACGTGCTCATCGGGGCCCAACCCAGACCCAATTGCCGCAGGGCCAACCCAGGGGCGGGAACTGTGGGCCCGCCCGTACGGGCACGTTCCCGCGCGGGGGAACGGCATAGGGGCGCGGTGGCCATCACAAAGCGGGCCTGCCGATCCCGTGAGCTGCGCGATCGGGCCTGCCGAGCAGGGCGGAACGGGCATGTACGGGCGGCTGGTCGCAGGGCCCAGGCTCGCGTTCCCGGCTCCGGCCGCTGAACCTCATCGCGGCAGCAGCGCCCGTGTCGGAGCGGGCACTTCTTGCACGGAGCAGGTGGACTCATTCGGCCACGCCACGAGCCGGCAGCAGCCAGGCGGCGCTCGCGGACCCGGGGATGTCTGAGCTTCCCGACGAGGCCTTCCGTCCCTGCGGATGGGGGCACGTTCCTCGCGTGGGGCGGCGAGTACCTCGGCGTGGCGGGCGTTGGCGGGTGCGCCGGAGCAGGAAGCGGTGGAGGGCCCGGGTCTTGCGGGACGGCTGCGATGTGGGAGTCGGCCAGGGTGGATTGCCGCAGCGGCCGAAGTGGGCCTCGACCGGTTTGGCTCAGCAGGCGTAGGCCTGCCGAGGACCTTCAGCGGGCGGGAGGCTGTCCCCGCATGCGGCGTCGTGACGCCGCGGCTCACCGTCGGTCAGAGGGGCGCGGTGCGCGCCGCGCCCCTTGGACCGATCAGGCGTGGAACGCCTCGAACTTCACGTCGGGACCGCAGACGTTGAACGTGGCCGGCGAGCCGCTGCCGTTGACGACCTTGACCGTCCGGCCGACATCCTTGGGCAGAGCGATCTGCACCTTGGAAGCCTGGACCCCGCACACGTCGCGGGCCGACTGGGTGCCCTCGAAGTTCACGTCGGCGTAGAGCACCTCGGCGGTGGCCGTCGCACCCGGTGCCAGGTCGACGGCGTCGGTTCCCCCTGCGGAGTTGTCGGTCTGGATCGGGTTGCTCTTGCCCTGGTCGTCCTTGGCTACCAGGCTCGTGGCACCGACGATCGTGCACGGCTTGCCCGACCTGTTGGTGATCTTCAACGTGGCGGCCGCGGGCTCGGACTCGGTCGCGTGCTTGGCGGCCGCCACGAAGGTCACGCCGGTCGTCTTCGCGGTGCAGGCGACCATCGTGCCGCCCTTGCCGCCCGCGCTGCCCGACGTAGCGGTGCCGGTGTCGGCCGCGCCGCCCGACGTGCCCTTGCCGCCGGTGGCGGAGCCGGCGGTACCGGAGGCCCCGCCCTGGGACTTGCCCGACGTGCTCGTGGCCGTGGCGGTTCCGGCATGGGACGGACTGCCGGAGGCCTTGTCGTCATCTCCCTGACAGGCCGTAAGAGCCAGCCCGGCGACGAGCATCGTGGCGGCGGCAACAGCGGTACGGACTCGCATGCAATTCCCTCCTGAATGAGCGTTCAGTAACTGCATGCGGAGAGACGCCGGCGACGACGCACCCCGTTCCGCGCCGGTACATGACAAGGCTCACAGGCCCGGATGCGCGCAGCGCGGCAACCGCCCGGCAGATCCTTCCCTCCGCCCCCGGACAAAGCCCCGGATGCCGTGACCGCGGACGCACGCCGCGCGGGTTGGGAAAGCTTCACCCGCTGACAGGTGATGCACGACATCGCGGGCTGATGACCGCCGACAGCCACCAGCCCGCGATACGCGGTGCTGCGTCACCTGATGGCGAACAGGACCGCGGTCATGGGCGCCGTGCGGAGCGTGCGGGTCGCCTTTTCCCTTCCGATGTCGGCGGCGTCCCTCGCTCGCCGCACTGCTGCGCGCTTTCGGCTCAGCGGCCGACGGCCTCCGGGTGTGGGTGGGTGGTCGGCGGGGGCCGGCGGGCATCGGGCGCGTGGCCGTGGACCGCGCGGCGCTGCGGTGCGAGGCGGGTGCCGTTGGGTGCGGCGGCACACGGGATACCACGCAGGACCGCGATGCCGTCAGTGTGGGTGCCCTCGATCCGGGTGCGGCCGAGGCGGACTCTCGCGTCGGTCCTCACCGGCTCCCTTCCTCATCGGTGAACAGCTTGCCGGGGTTGAACAGGCCCTGGGGATCGAGGGTGTCCTTGACCGCCCGGTGCAGGGCCAGCACCCCGGGGCCGGTCTCCTCGCGCAGCCCGTCCCGCTTGAGGAGTCCCACGCCGTGCTCCCCGGTGACCGTGCCGCCCAGTTCGAGGGCCTGGGCGATGATGTCGTGGAAGGCGGCCTGCGCCCGGCGCCGAGCGTCCTCGTCTCCGGTCGGGGTGATCAGCAGCGGGTGCAGATTGCCGTCCCCCGCGTGTGCGATGTTGGCGATGAACGTCCGGTGGCGCTCGGCAATCGCGTGGATGCGGGCGAGCATCTCGGGTACCGCCGCCTTGGGCACGCAGATGTCCTCGGTCAGCACCGGGCCGAGCCGCTCCAGCGCCGGATAGGCCAGACGCCGGGCCTCGAACAGGGCGTCCGCCTCCTGCTGGTCGGTGGAGCGGACGGCGTACGTCGCTCCCGCCTCGGCGAAGTAGTGGCGCATGGCCTCCGCCTCAGCCTCGCCCGCCAGGCCGGGAGCGTCCGTGCGGCCCAGCAGCACGACCTCGGCCTCGGTCGACAGACCCATGTTCTTCCAGGCGTCGACCGCCGCAAGACAGTGCCGGTCGACGAGCTCCAGCGCCGAGGGAGTCAGTCCGGCGGCAGCCACCGCGAAGACAGCGCGTCCCGCGTCCACGACGGAGGAGAAGAAGCCGGCCACGGTGTGCTCGGGCTGCCGGCTCGGACGCAGCCGCAGGGTCACCTCGGTGATCACGCCGAGGGTTCCCTCGGAACCGACCATCAGGCCGGTGAGGTCGTACCCGGCGACGCCCTTGGCGGTGCGGCGGCCGACACGGACCAGGTCCCCGGTGCCCGTGACGAACTGCAGTCCCAGCACGTAGTCACGGGTGACGCCGTACTTGACGCAACACAGTCCGCCGGCGTTGGTCGCGACATTGCCGCCGATGGTCGACCACTGGGCGCTGGCCGGGTCCGGCGGGTACCACAGTCCCTGTGCGGCGCAGGCCGATCGCAGCACCTCGTTGACCACACCCGGCTCGACCACGGCGAGCCGCTCCAGCGGGTCGATCTCCTTGATCGTCGTCATGGATTCGGTCGAGACGATCACACAGCCGTCGACGGCGTTCGCCCCGCCGGACAGCCCTGTCCCCGCTCCCCGGGTGACGATCGGCACCCCGTGGCGCAGGCACGCCCGAACGGTCTGCTGAACCTCCTCGGCGGTGCGCGGGCGGACCACGGCCGCGGGTGTGCCGTACGGCGCCCATTCGGCCTCGTCGTGGGCGTACCCGATGGTCACGACGGGATCGGTCAGCACCCGTCCGGGCGGCAGCTCGCGGCTCAGCTGTTCGGTGAGTACGCCAGTGGTCCGTTCATCACTCATGCCAGCACGCTAGGGAGCCCCACCCAGCGCGCTCAACGGACGGCACCTCCACGATGGCCGCAGCGCAGTGTGGGAAGTATCCATGAGCCGAAGACTCGAATGAGGGGCGGGCGCTGCTGCCCGATGGGCGCGGTCCAAAGGACTCGCAGCGGCACAGTGCCGGGGGCCGTTCCAGCGGGCGGGGGCGCGATCGGCGCCGGACGGCGAACGGGGGGACGCGCTGTGGCGCGCATCGATCGCGGGGAAGAGCGTGCTGCGAATCCCGGTTGCCGGCCGGCTGCTCAGGCACCGTCCCGTCGCGGACGCCGTACAGGGCGGGCAGGGGCAGTGGCGCCTTTGGCCGTCCACATGCATCCATTGAGGCGTGCGCTCCACGACCAGGAACAGGACGATTTTCTCGTCGTGCGAACGCCCGGCGAGGGCTGCCGGCGCCCGGAACCCACACCGAGCCGAGCTGTCGGCGTGACTGACGCAGGCGACGTATCCCAGGCCGCCCCGTGCAGCCAGGGGTCGGTTTTCGAACCCCGCCCCGGGTGAGTCAGGCCACAGCATTCATATGGAGAGGGTGCCTACTCTGGGCGCGACTATGTGGTCGATTACTCCATGGCCGTAAGGGGCTCTGTTCGCATCATGGAGAGCATGACTGACCGACGTCCGACGCCCGCGTCCAGCAACCCGTGGCTGGACATGCTGGCCGACGGCTGGACATCCATGGAGATCGAGAAATATCGCCGCATGCGGTTGGCCGAGTTGCCGGCCGATGAGCATCGGGCCATCGACGCCCAGACCTCTCAGACGCTGGCGCTTCGAGCACGGCTGGCAGAACAGCAGCGCCACGCGGACGAGCTGAAGGTCCTGAATGATCTTGCGCGGCGGCTCGCCTCACTGAGGGCTCCGTCGGAGGTGCTGCAGGAGGTCGCGTCCCAGGCACGACGCCTCCTGGGCGTTGACGTGGCCTACATCATGCTGACGCAGTCGGACGGAACACTGCGCATCGACGTCGCGGACGGATCGATGGGTTCGGGCCTGCGCGGTATCCGACTGCCCTCGCACAGCGGCCTCGGGGGTGAGGTCATCCGCACCGGCCGGCCCCTGTGGAGCAAGGCGTACCTCAACGACACCTGTTTTCCCCACACTCCCTCGAGTGACGCGGCAGCCGCCAACGAACAGCTGGGCGGGATCCTCGGCGTCCCGCTGATCGCCGGGGCGGAGACCATCGGTGTCCTGTTCGCAGCCGACCGGCGTCCGCGCTTCTTCGCCGCCGAGGAGATCGAACTGCTCGCCGCCCTGGCGTCGCACGCCGCGGTAGCCATCACGAACGCGCACCTGTTCGAGCAGTACCGGGCCGCGGCCCGCGACCTGCAGACCGCCTACGAGCACCTCACTCACACCAACAACGTGCGTCAGCGGGCCATCGAGCTGCGTGAAGAGCTCACCGGCGTCATCATCCACGGAGGGGGGTTCAAGGAGATCGCCGCAGCCCTCGAGGACGCGCTGGACACACCGGTCGCCGTCTTCGACCACCTGGGCAAGCGGCTGGCAGGCTCACCCGTGGGGATTCCCGGCGGGGTCGAGGAGGTCCTCGGCCCCGCTGGTGATCCTGCTCCACGTCGGCTTCACGACGAGCACGGTGAGGGCGTCGTCGTGCCGGTGCTGCTGCGCAGCGGATACGCCGGATGCCTCATCGCGGTCTCGCCCACGCCGATCGACGAGGAGGCCGTGCGTCTGCTGACCATTGGCGCGACATCGGTGGCGCTGGTCGTCGTGTCCGAACGTTCCCTCGCAGAAGCCGAACTGCGTAACCGCGGTGAAGTCATCAACGCGCTGCTCTCCCCGGACACCGATGAAGCGGTCACCCGCCGCAGGGCCCAGTCCGCGGGGATCGACATGGACAGCATCACGGCCGTCGCCGTGCTCGATCCATGCCCCGAAGACCCTCACGGAGCCGCCCAGTGGGCGAAACGGCTCGTCTCCGATCTCGGCGGCTGGTCGGCCCAGTACGCAGACCACGTCGTCGCGCTGATCGCCGGTGCCTCCCCCGCGCAGGTGCAGGACCGGCTCACCTTGCTGGCCGGACGGGAACTGCCCTGCACCGTCGGCATCGCCTCCTGCCACGGCGGCACCCGCGCCGCCCGCGACTCCCACGACAAGGCCCGGCAGACAGCCACCGTGCTCAACGCCCTCGGCAGATCCGGGACCTGCGCGCAGGCATCCGAACTCGGCGTCTACCGAGGCCTGTTCAACCAGGCCGGGCGAGATGAGATAGCCGCATTCGTCCGCCTCACCATCGGTCCCCTGCTCGATCACGACCGACGACGCCACCGCACGCTGGCCCACACGCTGGGCGTGTATCTCGACCAGTCCCGGCACCATGCCAAGACCTGCAGCGAGCTGCACATCCACGCCAACACCCTCTACCAGCGGCTGGAAAGGATCACCGAACTCATCGGACCCCGGTGGAAGGACCCCTCGCACAGCCTCGAGATCCAACTGGCACTGCGGCTGCAGCGTCTGCTCGAGGCGCTGACCAGCCGCCGGGACTGACGCATGTCCTGGCGTCGCACCCAGGAAGAAGGCCCGCTCGACGGCGCAGGTGTCCCTGCCCGAGCCGGACCGGGGACGGCGCTCATGCGGGCCGTCGTCGGCGTGACACCTTCAGGCCCCCACGCCTGC
Source organism: Streptomyces sp. NPDC044061 (assembly GCF_056434305.1). NCBI lineage: Bacteria > Bacillati > Actinomycetota > Actinomycetes > Kitasatosporales > Streptomycetaceae > Streptomyces > Streptomyces sp. NPDC044061. The sequence goes on from NZ_JBWKFL010000027.1 coordinate 10,702, forward strand.
GGACGTACGTGCCGTAGTCGCAGCGCCAGTCTGCGAACACGCGCTGGGGGGCGCATGAGAGGCAGCCCATGCCAGGCCGTCGCACCACTGCGGCCGACACGTTCGCCCCGGCACCTGCGCGAAGCCGACCGATGATTCGCTGTGCTGACCGGGGACCACTCGGTGCCTTGGGGAGGGCCGGCCGGGCACGTGGGCCTGGGCCTCCGAGCAGCATGCTGCACGTGCCCGTTTCGCCCCGGCCTGCGGGCCAGGGCGCGCAGCTCACGGGGTCGGTGGGTCCGTTTGGGACGGCCACCGTGCCTGTATGCCGTCCCCCGCACGGGGGATCGTGCCCGTACGGGCAGGGCTGCGGTCCCTGATACGCCGTCGGCCGTACGCCGATTTGGGCCTTGCGTTGGGCCCCGATGGGCTCGGGGGGCCCTGTCGTCGGCGGCTGATTCATTCCTACCGTTCTGCGCCGGAGTACCGGATGTGAGTAGCGGTTCAGATTGACCGAGAGGTGGGGGCATGCGTGGTTCGGGACCAGGCCGGACGGTTCGCCAGGGCGCGGAGGGCGGGCAGGTGGCCATGCAGTGTCCCGGCCCGGTCGTGGTAGCCGGATCCCTTGGGTGGGCCGTCGTCGCGCCCCGGTTCAGGGCGCCGGCCGGCCGCGGGACCTGGCAGGGCACTTTACGGCCGGCTTCCGTTCCGTGATCGGTGGCTGTGCCGCTGGCCTTTTGCGCTCACACGACTTGGGTCGCCAATTGAGCCGATGGCCCAACACATGGCAACCAGTATTGACGCATTGTCCTATCAAAGCCTTAGCATCTGCGCCAGATGACCAGTCAGTGGCCGATGCCCGCAACCCAGGATCGGGACGGAGCACCGAAAGAGGTGCCCGGGACGTTTCGTGCGGTGGCATCGCTCATGACCCAAGACGAACAACCGCGAGAGCCAACAGCGCCGTTGCCGTCGTGAGTCAATCCGGTGTGCCAACAGACCGACGGTGCGCCGACAGGCGTCAAACGAGGAGCTCTCGTGTCAACCGCGATCGCTGTCACCAGCGCCGACATGGCGCTGCCCGCACAGGACGAGCACACCGTGCCCGCCGTCGTCCTCGAGGATCTGCACCGGCAGCCGCTGGAGCTTGCGCTGGAGGGCATGCAGACGCTGCTCGACCAGCACGGACATGTGATCGTCGTCCACTCCGCCGCCGTACCCGCCGCCGTTCGGCGCCGCCTGCACACCGTGCGCTGCCTGCTGGAGAGCGACCGTATCGCCCTGTTCAACCCCGAGCTGCCGCCGCTGGGCATCGCCGTGCTGGCACGCCAGTTGAGGCAGCTGGCCTCCGGCGACCTGAGCCCAGGCGTGCTCGCCTCGGCGGGCCGGCTGCTGACCCACTACGTCCACTGCGGCGCCGTACTGAACTCCGTCACCCGCCTGGAGCACGTGCCCGTCGGACTCAAGGCGCACGCCAGGTCCTGGGTGCCGGGCAGCCAGTTCGGCGTGCTCGCCCACCCTGCGCCCCAGGTGGTCTCCATCGGCCCCGAAGCCACCCTCACCGGGCCGGACTTCGGCACCTGGATGCTCACCGCCCAGGGCCGGCTCCCCTCGGACTGGGTCCGCACCACCCTCGCCCCGGCCTGGAACATGGTCGGGCTGCGCGAGGCGGCGCTGCCGGCCGAGTCAGCCGCATGGTGGGGGACGCAGAAGCTGGTCGAGTTCTGCACCTACCTGCCCGACCGGCCCGTCCTCCACCAGTTGGTCACCTCGGCGCGCCGCAACGTGTGCCACTGCTGCGGCATCGATGTCATCGGCGACCGCTGCGTCTTCTGCCTCGCCACCCTGCCGGCCCACACCCCGCTGGTCCGTGAGGGTCACACCTCCCCCGAGTGAGCCTTCCGCCGGCCCCGCCATCCGACCCCTAGCTCGACCGATATGCCCAATTGAGGTTGCACGGTTCATGAACTCCCGTCAGCGCCGCGGCGTGATACTCCTGCTCCTGTCCGTCCTCGGCGCCCTCGGCGCGTCCGCGGGCGTGCTGTCCGTGATCAGCGACGCCAAGTCCAAGGTCGGCCCCGAGGTCAGCGCCTACCAGCTCAAGACCAGCGTCAAGCCGTACACGCCGCTGGCCACGAGCCAGTTCGAGAAGATCAGAATGCCCCGGCGGTGGCTGTCGCCCAACGCCGTCACCGATCTCGCCCAGATCCAGGGCAAGACCGCGGTCACCACCCTCAGGCAAGGCTCCTTGCTGCAGAGCGACATGATCGTCGACCAGCCAGCCCTGCAGCCGGGTCAGCAGGAGGTCGCCATCATGATCGACGCGGCCACCGGCGTGGCCGGCAAGATCACACCGGGCTCCACGGTCAACGTGTACGCCACGTTCCCGGGAAAACGTGAGGGCGACCCAGCCCAGTCCAAGATCATTGTGACCGGCGCCCGAGTGCTCGACGTGGGCCGGATCACCGCGCTGGACGCGAGGGCCGACGACCGCAGTCAGCAGCCCAGCCAGGCCGTCCCGATCACCTTCGCGCTCCAGACCGCCGACGCCCAGCGCATCACCTACGCCGAGTCCTTCGCCCAGCGCGTCCGGCTCGCGCTTCTCGCACCCGGCGGCGACACCGGCGTACCCGCCAAGGACCGGACCTACGAACTCGCGAACGACAAGTGAGAGAACCCGCACGCATGCCCACCAGGATCCTTGCGGCAGTCGGCGACGCGGACGCGGTCCGGTCCCTCACCACGCTGCTCAGCCAGCTCCCCGACGCCGAACCGCAGCCACCCGTCGGCGACTCCACCCAGCTCCTCGACACCCTCGCGCGCCTGGCCGCCGAGTCCGTCGACGACCTGCCCGAGGTCGTGGTGGTGCACGAGCGGATCGGCCCCATCCCGGCGCTGGAGCTGATCCGCGAGGTCGCCCTGCGCTTCCCGGCCGTCGGCGTCATCCTGATCACCTCCGACGCCGGCCCCAGCCTGTTCGCCGCGGCCATGGACTCCGGCGCCCGCGGCCTGGTCGCGCTCCCGCTGTCGTACGAGGAACTGGCCGGCCGGGTACAGGCGGTCGCCCAGTGGTCCATGGGCGTACGACGCCATCTCGGCCACCGCGGCGAGGTGTTCACCCAGGCGGGCGGACGGGTGGTGACGGTCAGCGGCGCCAAAGGCGGGGTGGGAGCCACCCTGACGGCTGTCCAACTGGCCCTGGCCGCGCAGGCCGGCGGCCACAGCACCGCACTGGTCGACCTGGACCTCCAGGCCGGTGACATCGCCTCCTACCTGGACGTCCAGTTCCGCCGCTCCGTCGTGGACCTGGCCGCCATCACCGACATCTCCCCGCGCGTCCTGGCCGACGCCGTCTTCCGCCACGACACCGGCCTCGCCCTGCTCCTCGCCCCCGGCGAGGGCGAACGCGGCGAAGAGGTCACCGACCGCGCCGCCCGGCAGATCATCAGCGCCCTGCGCTCCCGCTACGAGGTGGTGGTGGTCGACTGCGGCGCCCAGCTCAGCGGCGCCGGCGCGGCCGCGGTGGAAATGGCCGACACCGCCCTGCTGGTGGCCACCCCGGACGTGGTCGCCGTCCGCGCCGCCAAACGGACCGTCCGCATGTGGGACCGGCTGCAGATCCGCAAGGCCGAGGAGACGACGGTGGTCGTCAACCGCCACAGCCGCGACACGGAGATCCAGCCACCGCTCATCCGAAAGATCACCGGCGCGGCGCCGGCGGGCACGGCGATCCCCGCGAACTTCAAAGAACTCCAGGCGGTCGTGGACGCCGGACGGCTGCACGAGCTGGACGACAAGAGCACGGTGAGGCAGGCCCTGCGGGCCCTCGCGGGCGAGCTGGGCCTGGTCAAAGCGCCCGACGCCGGCCACACCAACGGCGGCCGGCCGCGCGGCGAGCGGGGACCGGCGAGCTTCAGGCGGCGCAGAAAGGCGGGGCAATGAGAGGGCGGACGAGGGCCTGGGCACGACGCAGGTCGGGGCGCGTACGTGGCTCCGACCGCGGCCAGGTGACCATCGAGCTGCTGGGCATGGCACCGACGATCATCATCACGCTGGTGCTGCTGTGGCAGTGCGTGCTGCTCGGATACACCTACACCCTCGCGGGGAACGCCGCGGACGAGGCGGTGCGCGCGGCAACCGCGACGCCGGCGGCGAGGGGCGAGCGGGCCCGCGCATGCGAGCAGGCGGGACGCAAGGACCTGCCCAGCGCGTGGCAGGACGGCGCCGGCATCAACTGCTCGTCAACCGACGGGGACAGCTACGTCACGGCCGACGTCAGCCTCGCCGTGCCCGTCCTCCTGCCCGGAACGATCGACTTCCCCCTCACCCTGCACGCGCACGCCGGCGCCGTGGCGGAGGTCGGGAACTGACATGCCCTCACCGCGCCACCACCGCGAGCACACAGGCCACCACCACCGCGACCGGGGCCAGGCCGCCCTCGAGTACCTGGGATTCCTTCCCCTCCTGCTGCTGGTCGCCATGGCGGGCATCCAGACCGGGCTCGTCGCCTACACCGCCCAGCAGGCCGCAACGGCGGCCCGTGCCGGGGCGCGTGCGGCCTCCCTCGGCCAGGACGCCCAGCAGGCCTGCGCCCGGGCGGTCAGCAGCTGGCTCGCGGACGACACCACCTGCACGTTCTCACCCGGCGGTGACACCGCCACCGTCACCGCCACGGTCCACATCCCCTCGGTCATCCCCCTGTGGGACCCGATCGGTGACGCCCGCAAGAGCGCCACCATGCCGCTCGAGAACTGACATCAAGGACGAGGAGCCCAGCAACCCATGAGCCTGCGCGCGCGTATCCACTCCCCCGAGGAGCACGCCGGCCGGGGCGAGGACGCTCACCTGATCGCCTCCTACCGCGCGAAACTCCTTGAGGAGATCGACCTCGCGGAGATGAGTTCGCTCGCCGCCGCCGAACGCCGGGCGCGACTGGAGCGGGTGCTCGGACACATCATCAGCCGCGAGGGCCCGGTCCTGTCGACCGTGGAACGCTCCCAGCTGATCCGCCGCGTGGTCGACGAGGCACTCGGACTCGGCATCCTCGAGCCGCTCCTGGAGGACGCGTCCATCACGGAGATCATGGTGAACGGCTCCGACACCGTCTTCGTCGAGCGCGGCGGCCGGGTCGAGCAGCTCCCGCTGCGCTTCGCCTCCAACGACCAGCTGATGCAGACCATCGAACGGATCGTCTCCACCGTCAACCGCCGGGTGGACGAGTCCAACCCGATGGTCGACGCCCGCCTGCCCTCCGGCGAACGCGTCAACGTGATCATCCCGCCGCTGTCACTGACCGGCCCCACCCTCACCATCCGCCGCTTCCCGCGCTCCTTCACCCTGCCCGAGCTGATCGGCTTCGGCTCCCTCGACGAACACATGCTCTTCCTGCTGGCCGCCCTGGTGCAGGCCAAGTTCAACATCATCGTCTCCGGGGCCACCGGCACCGGCAAGACCACCCTGCTCAACGCGCTGTCCGGGCTCATCCCCGCGCACGAACGCATCATCACCATCGAAGACTCCGCCGAACTCCAGCTCCAGCAGACCCACGTCATCCGGCTCGAGTCCCGCCCCCCGAACGTCGAGGGCAAGGGCCAGATCACCATCCGCGACCTGGTCCGCAACTCACTGCGCATGCGCCCCGACCGCATCGTCGTCGGCGAGGTCCGCGGCGGCGAGTCCCTCGACATGCTGCAGGCGATGTCCACCGGTCACGACGGCTCGCTGGCCACCGTCCACGCCAACAACGCCGAAGACGCCTTGATGCGGCTGCAGACGCTGGCCTCCATGTCCGACATCGAGGTCCCCTTCGTCGCGCTGCACGACCAGATCAACAGCGCCGTCGACGTCATCGTCCAGCTCACCCGCTTCTCCGACGGCGCCCGCCGCATCACCGAGATCGCCCTCCTGGACAGCCACGGCGGGGAGCCGTACCGGCTGGCGACCGTCGCCCGGTTCGCCGCCAGGCCCATGACAGCCGACGGCCGGATCCACGGCGCCTTCGTCCACCACCCCCTGCCCCGCCGCAGCGCCGACCGCCTCTACATGGCCGGCCAGCCCGTCCCGCAGGCCTTCGGCGTCGCCAAGTCCACCGACCAGCTGTCCACCAGAGAAGCCAGGTAAGCAGGCAGGAATCCCACCCCCATGTCTCTGAGCACCCTCGTCACCCTCACCACCGGCGTCACCCTGCTGACCTGCGTCCTGGCCGTCATCGGACTCCACGCCTACGCCACGGGCAGAGCCCAGCAGCAGGACCTCGCCGACCGGCTGTCCCAGACCGGGCAGGCCGCCATCGGCCGCCGGCGTCGCTTCGGCCGCCTGGACGGCCGTCTGCGCCGCACCCGCCTGGGCCGGAAACTGGAATTGCGGCTGGCCGCGACCGGCCTGGACCTCACCCCCGGCGAGTTCTCCGCCGCCATGCTCACCTCCGTCGCCGCGCTCTGGCTCACCGGCCAGGTGACCCTCGCCCCCTTCTTCGGCCCGCTCGCCGGTCTCCTCGGCATCTGGGCGGCGATGCAGTTCCTCAACTGGCAGCGCCACAGACGCATCGAGAAATTCATCAACCAACTCCCCGAACTCGCCCGCATCCTGGCCAACGCCACCCAGGCCGGCCTCGCCCTGCGCACCGCCATCGCCATGGCGGCGGAGGAACTGGAGGCCCCGGCCGGCGAAGAACTGGCCAAGGTCGCCCACCAGCTGGCCCTGGGCGCGCCGATGGACGACGCCCTGGGCGAACTGACCGACCGCCTCCCCTCCCGTGAACTGGTCGTCCTCGTCACCACCCTGGTGCTGTCCAACCGGGCGGGCGGCCAGGTCGTCAGCGCCCTGCGCAACCTCACCCAGACCCTGGAGGAACGCAAGGAGACCCGCCGCGAAGTCCGCACCCAGCTCTCCCAGGTCAACATGACCTCCTACGCCGTCCCCGTCCTCGGCATCGGCGCGCTCTTCCTCATGAACAGCGTCAAAGCCGGCGCCCTGGACCGCATGACCGGCTCCCCCGTCGGCCAGGCCGCGGTGATCACCGCGTTCGCCCTGTATGCCGTCGGCTTCATCCTCATCCGCCGCCTGTCCCGCATCGACGTCTGAACCCGCGCGACGAACCACTCACGTAAGAAAGGAGGAGGCAGGGATGGCACTGCTACTCGCGCTGGCAACGGGCCTCAGCGTCTGGGGAATCCTCGCCGGCATCCGCATCTACCGGGCCGACGCCCCACTGCCCGACGATCTCGCACTGGCCCTTCAAGTGGGCTCCACCCGCACCGGAGCGGTCGACTCCCTCGTCGACCGCCTCGGCATGCGCTACGCCCCCGCCGTGCTGCGCATGATGGGACCCAAACGGGTCGCCGCATACCGCCGCAGGATCGACCTCGCCGGCAACCCCGGCGGCCTGACCATCGACCGCTACGCAGCCCGCCGCGCCGTCTACGGCGCCCTCGGCGCAACCGGCACCCTCGTGTTCTGCATACGCGGCCAGTGGTTCGTGGCCCTGCTGCTCCTGCTGTTCGGCGCGCTGTGGACGGAGGCCGGCATCTGGGCCGCCATCCGCATCCGCAAGGACGTCATCGAGCGCACCTTGCCCGACTTCCTCGACGTGCTGGCCGTGGTGGTCAGCGCCGGACTCGGCTTCCGCCAGGCCCTGGACCGGGTCGCATCCAAATACCAAGGTCCCTGGGCCGACGAACTGCGCATCACCCTGCGCCAGATGGACCTCGGCGTCCCACGCCGTCACGCCTTCGCCGAACTCCGCCGCCGCAACGACTCCGAGCAAGTCGCCATGTTCGTCACCGCGCTCCAGCAAGGCGAGGAACTGGGCGCCCCCATCGTCGACACCCTCGTCGCCCTCGCCACCGACATGCGCCGTACCGACGCTCAGAACGCCCGCCGCAAAGCCGCCCGCGCCGTCCCCAAAGCCACCATGATGATCACCACCTTCATGGTCCCCGCCACCATGATCCTCCTCGGCGCAGGCCTCCTCCTCGGCTCCGGCGTGGACTTCAGCTCCGTCGTCGGCAAATAGAAGGCGGAGCGAGGACCACCATGACAACCGCCGAGCAACACACCCGCCTGCTCCGCCGCCGCCCCAAAATTCCTGAAATCACCAGACCCCCCGCAAGCACCCTCCTGCCCACCCACACCCGCACCAGTGAGCCGGACATTGCGGTGACGCCAGTGCCGTCGGCGACGGGGCGGGAAACGGCGGCCTGCCCGGTGACGTCAGCGACCGGATGGGAAACGGCGGCGAGCCCCGAAGCCTCCCTGCCGGTAGCACCGAGACAGGTGAGGACGTTGCGGGCGAGGCGATGGACAGCCGCCGCGAGTGAAACGCGCTCACAGGGCCCACAGGGGCCGCAAGGCCCACAGCCACAAGGCCCACACTGCCCACCAGGCCGCTCGGAAGCGAACGGGTCCTCCCAAGCGAACATGACCAGGTCCAAGTACTCGAAAACGGGAAGCTCCCAAAAGAGCCCACGTGAGCCGCAGGGCCCAGAGGGCCCGCGGGGGCAGGCCGTAGCCGGCGGCGGCGCTCGCTCGGGCGGTGTCGTCGGCGTGGAGGACCCGGGCGTGGGCGCGGCCGGAGGTCCAGTCGCCGACCGGTGCCCGCAGGGCCTGGCAGCGGAGCAGATCCAGATCAGCGCGTTGCAGGCGATGTGCCGTCACGTCTTCGTCTTCCGGCTGGCGATGATCGCCCTCGCCGCGCCCGCCGCGCTCCTCAACGCCGCTCCCGGCCTGGCCACCCGCCTGGTCGGCGCTGCCGTGGTGGTCACCTTCATGGGCTCCTACGTCCTCTTCAGGGACTGGGAACGCTTCGGCCCCCTCCTCCTGCGCCACCCAGCTCTGCTGGCCCTGGACACCCTCTTCGGCGCCCTGCTCCTGATCGCGGCGGGCCCGGACAGCACCCTGGCCTACGTCTGCGTCTGCACACCCCTTCTCGCCGGGCTCGTCTACGGCTGGCGCGGCGCCGGCCTGTTCGCCTCCCTGCAGTCGCTGATCCTGCTCCTCGTCCACGCCCGTTCCGGGCCTGCGCCCACGGACCTGGCCCAGTCCGCTCTGTTCCCCGGTCTGTGCGTCATCGCCGGCGCGGCCGGCGTCACCCTGCGCAACCTGCTCCTCCACTTCGGCGAGGCCACCCGGGCCCTGACCACCATCCAGGCCCGCCTGGCGGTCACCCAGGCGGTGGACGCCGAACGCACGCGCCTGGCCCGCGAGATGCACGACTCGGTCACCAAGACCCTGCACGGCGTGGCCCTGGCCGCCGACGGCCTCACCCAGTCGGCGGGCGCCGAGGAGATGAACTCGGCCCTGGTCAAGCAACAGGCGGAACTCGTTGCCCGCTCGGCCCGCCGCGCCGCGGTCGAGGGCCGCGAACTCCTCGCCGACCTGCGCCACACAACCGACCCCCGCCACGGCACCGACATACTCGCCGAACTCGCCGTCCACGCCCAAGCCTTCGCCGACCGCACCCAGCTTCCCACCGCCTACCACCCCACAGGCGAGCACACCGAACTGCTCATGCCGCCCGCCGTGGCCCGCCACATCCTCGCCATCGCCTCCGAAGCGATGGACAACGCCCACCGCCACGCGGCACCCAATCGCCTCGACATCACCGCGGGCATCCACGGCGACCTGCTGCACATCAGCATCCGCGACGACGGACCCGGCCTGCCCCCCGGCACCACACTCGAACGACTCAACCGCACCAGCCACTTCGGCCTGATCGGCATGGTCGAACGCGCCGACACCATCGGCGCGTGCATCCATATCGGCCCCGGCAGCCACCCGACGGGCACGGAAGTCCGCCTGGAACTCCCCCTGGACGCCCTGACCACACCGGCCACAGCCACCCACCGCACGACCCGTCCACGATTTTGAGAAAAGGCCCCTGATGCAGGATCCGACATCGAACCCCCCCGAGAGCCCCCCGCACGCGGCACCGGCCGCACTGCTGCGTGTCGTCGTGGCGGACGACAACCCCGTCGTCCGCGCCGGCCTGACGGCCCTGCTCTCCGGCCGAGCGGACATCACGGTGGTCGCCCAGGCAGCAGACGGCCGCTCCGCCTGGGAAGCCGCACACGAGCACCGCCCGGACGTGGTCCTCCTCGACATCCGCATGCCCGGCGTGGACGGCATCTCCGCACTGCCCTACCTCACACCGATAGCCCCGGTCATCATGCTCACCTACAGCCACGAACCGCGGACCGTCCAGGAAGCCCTCGCCCGCGGCGCAAGCGGCTACCTCGTCCACGGCGAATTCACCGCCGACCAACTCATCGCGGCAGTACACGACATCAAGAACGGCAGGGCCCACTTCACACCCACAGCAGCAGGAGCACTGCTCGCCCAATGGCGCCAAGACAACAACCCCGGGCAGAGCCACGAGCAGGGCCCCAACCAGGGCCCTGGACAGGCCCACGGACAGGGACAGGTGCCGGGCCCCATGGGAAACCCGCGTCCGCAGGGCCAGGGGCAGGGGCAGAGCCGCGGGCACGACCACGGCCAGTGGCGGGGCCAGAGTCCCAGTGAGGGGCAGGGCCCAGGGCAGGGCCGGCGACCCACGGCAAGGCCTCTCCCGCAGGGCCCGGGCCGTGCGCACACACCGGAAGCAGCGCCGCCAACGCCCCCAACGTCGGCCGGACCACCTGCTGAAAGGAACCTTCCGCAGATGCAACCGAATGCGGGACAGCCGGTACAGCCCTCGCCCGGGTGGACCGGGGGCCGCCCGACTGCCCTCGACAGGTCCAGGTTCCAACTCAGCACCAGGGAGGAGGAGATCATGGACCTCATCGCGTCCGGCATGACCAACCAGCAGATCGCCGCCACCTGCTTCATCGCCGAGAAGACCGTCAAGAACCACATCAACCGCATCTTCGCCAAGCTCCACAGCACCAGACGCTCCGAAGCCGTCGCCAAGTGGCTGGGCACCACCCCGGGCCCGGGCCCCTCCTCACGAGGGCCGAGGTGAGCCGGGATGACAGTCACGGCAAGAGGCAGCAGCGGCGGTGGCACCCTTCGGGCCCGGGGCAACTGGGCCTGTGTTCGCGGCCGGGACAGCTGGGGCCTACTTGGCGGCCGGGACAGCTGGGTCTGTCTTTGGGGTCGGGATGGGGCCCCGGGACCCTCAGACCGACGGGGTGTGGCGGCATACGTTTCCGGCGTCGCACAGGGCATCAAGACTGAACCCGGAGGAGAACACCATGAGCGATCTGATGCTGAAGACGGCGGTTCGCTGGAAGAACACCGTGACCGAGGCACTGCAGAGCCGCGCCGACGACAAGGGACAGACCGCGGTCGAGTACCTGGGTATCATCGCGGTGGTGGTGGCGATCGTGCTGGCCATCACGGGGACCAGCATCGGCTCGTCCATCCTCGACAAGATCACCAGTCTGGTCGACAAGGTCGGCAACCCCAGTTGACCCGACTGCGACGCTACGGCGACGCAGGGCAGGCCTTCCCCATCTACATCACGGTGGTGGGAGGCCTGCTCTTCCTCGCGCTCGCCTACTTCGCCCTCGGCCAGGCAACGGTGAGCCGTGGCGGTGCACAGACCGCGGCCGACGCCGCCGCACTCGCAGCCGCCCAGGACAAACGGGACCAGCTCGCCGGCGAGTGGGTGAAAGACGTGCTCAACCCGGCCACGTGGCAGCAGATCTTCGACGGCAACGACCAAGAGCTCCGCTCCTCGTGCCGGCGCGCGTCCGAGCTCGCCTCACGCAATGACGCCCACGTACTGGATTGCACACCCAGCGGTGCGCTCGCCTACTCCGTCGAGGTCGAGACGGACAAGGCCATCGGCGCCTCGATCGTGCCCGCCACCAAGGACAAACACTCCCGGGCCCACGCCAGGGCCGTGATCACACCGCTCTGCACGATCACACCCCCTCCCGGAGACGCCGGACCCGACCAACTGCCCCACCTCACCTGCCACCACAGGGACTTCGACCTCGACCCGGAACACCTCACCGACCTGCCCAAACCCCAGGACCTCTTCGACGTGCGCCTGGCCGACTGAACAAGCACACAACGAGCAACGAGCGACGAGCGACGAAGGAACAACAGGAGCGATGAGCATCAGGTCCACTGCGAACACCCACCAAAGGCTGGCCGCACTGATACTCGCAGCCGCCCTGGCCGCCGGTGCGGCCGGCTGCAGCGACGGCAGCAGTGGTGGTGGCGAGAAGCCGAACACGCCGGCATCGACCACGAAGGGCAGCGGACCCCACCAAAGCACTCAGGACAGGCCCTCGCAGGCTTTGTTGGCCGAGCTGCGCGGCCCGGACGGCCTGCTCCTGCAGATCACCTCCGTCCAACGCGATCCGGGCGGCTTCGTCACGGTGAACGGGCAGTTCACGAACAACGGCGCCACGTCGCTGGTCATCCCGTCCCAGGTCCGCGGGGACGAGACAGAAATCCTCAAACACGGCACCTCGCTGGGCGGCGCCACCCTCATAGACACGCAGGGCAAGAAGCGCTACTACGTACTGCGTGACACCGACGGACGGCCCCTGACGACAACCGGTCTCACGACGATCGCAGCAGGCCACACCATCGCAGTCTTCATGCAGTTCCCCGCACCCCCGACCAGTGCCGACGACGTCACCCTGCAACTGCCCGGCTTCACCGCCGCCACCGTCAAGATCTCCGGGTGAGGCGGCCCGCCATGACCCCCACCCCCACCCGCCCACGTCTCACCTTCGCCCTCACCACCGCCACCCTCCTCATCGCCGCCAACCTCCACACCGCCGCAACCGCCCACGCTGACACCGGCCCCAGCAAGCCCCCCACGTCCGAACCCGTCAAGGTCGACCCAGACGACCCCGACCTCAAACCTCCAGAAGGCGCCACCATCGCCGCACCCAAAGTCCTCGACATCACCTCCGCAGTCGAAGACCAGAACGGTCAGGAACGCCGGGAAGACACCAACACGCACCTCACGTTCGCCCTGCAAGCCGACGTACTCTTCACCAAAGACAGCGCCAAACTCAACGACCAGGCCAAGTCACGGATCGACGCGATCGCCGCAGAGATCAATAGGCGCAAGGCGACACACGTCCGGGTCTTCGGCTTCACGGACAACCTCGGCACCCGCCAACACGGCCTCACCCTGTCCAGACAACGCGCCGACGCCGTCCAGCACGTGCTCTCCCACAAGCTGAACAACCCGGGTATCACCTACGACACACGCGGCTACGCCGAGCAATACCCCATCGCCGACAACACCACAGAAAACGGCCGCAAAAAGAACCGGCGCGTCGAAATCACCATCCCCCACACCCACAACTGACACCGCCCCCAGAACCCGAGACCCTCAAGAACCCGCAACCCGTGAGGTCCCGGCGGGCCCCCCACGACACCACCCCACACAGACTGCCCTTCGCGCACTGAAGCACCCCCCAACAGTGCGCGAAGGGCCGCCCTCCGCGCACTGCACTCCCCCGACAGCGCGCGGAGGGCCCCAACACCACCAGAGCCACCCACACCCGACCGCGTCACCCACACGAAAGGATCCGAGCGGGGCGAGCCGAAGGAACCGGGGAAGGAGCGGAGAGGACGGGGCGGTGGACGCGCTGAGGTGAGCGTCCGCGCTGGTGGCGCCGGCCGGGACGGCCACCACCGGCGTACAGGGGAGCGGTGGCAAAGCCGGCGGGGAGGGTTTCCAGCGCGATGTACCGGGCGGCAACCTTTCAGAAACCCGGCCCGGCGCCGTGGACCGCTCCCTCCGCCCCCCCGGCGCGGGTGCCGGACGCCGCCCACGGGGTCATCATGGGAGCGTGATGGACCTGTTCCCACCGATGCCGCTGACGGAGTGGCGGGACACCAAGGAGACACTGCACCGCTTCGCACAGATCGTCGGCAAGATCCGTCTGGCGGCGAGCGCCCGGTGCAACCACTGGTGGAACGTCCCGTTCCATGTCACGGGGCGCGGCATCACCACGCGTCCGATGCGGCAGGTCGACGGGAATCGGATCTTCACGATCGACTTCGACTTCGTCGACCACCGGCTCATCGTCGCGACGCTGGACGGCGAAGAGCGGTCCTTCCCGCTTCCGGGCCAGTCCGTCGCGTCCTTCCACGACGCGACCCTGGCCGCTCTGACCGCGCTGGGCGTTCGGGTGGACATCGCCATTCCCAGGCCCTTCGACCTGCCCGATGCCGGCCGGCCGTTCGCCCAGGACACCGATCACGCGACCTACGATCCCGTGGCCGCCAACCGCTACTGGCGGGTCCTGAGCCAGGTGGCGTCCGTGCTGGAGGAGTTCGCGGCGGGCTACTCGGGAAAGACCAGCCCGGTGCACCACTTCTGGCACACCTTCGACATCGCCCACAGCCGGTTCTCCGGGCGACAGATCGACCAGCCCCGGCAGGCCGACCCCGTCACCCGGGAGGCGTACTCCCGGGAAGTGATCAGCTTCGGCTTCTGGTTCGGCGACGACACCTTCACCGAGCCCGCCTTCTACTCCTACACCGCCCCCGAGCCCGCCGGCCTGGCCGGGGAGCCGCTCAGCCCCGCGTCCGCGCGGTGGGTCACGCGCGGCGACAGCCACCTGGCCGTGCTGCGCTACGACGTGGCCCGCGTCCAGACCGATCCCCGTGCAATCGTCCTCGCCTTCTACGAAAGCGCCTACCGGGCCGGGGCCGGACGCGCCGGATGGGACATCGCGGCGCTCGCGTGCCCCGGAGGCATCACGGACCCGCTCCGGCAGATCTGACTCCGGGACCGGGAGACCAACGATCGAGCGCGGTCAGTGGAGCTGACTCTCCCAGTCCCCGGGACCTTGCCCCGGGGGCCCGTAGTGGGCTGCGAGGCCGGGTGCGCGGTGGGCGGGGCCGACTCCGGCCCCTCGTAGCACTGGCCGGTCTCGATATTCCAGAACCGGCACTCTCCCGGTTCGAGGCTGGTCAGGAAGGGGTGCCCCGCCTCGCGCACGTGCTTCCCTCCGTGCTGTGAGGGTGAGGAATCGCAGCAGCCGGCATGCCCGCACGCCGCGCAGCGCCGCAGGTGGAACCACCACCCCGGTCCGTCGCCCGCCATGCATTCCACGGACCCTGCTCCGCCGGGAGTGGCGGTTGGATCGAGGCCTGGGATCTGGCCCTGTGGCATGAGGGCTGCTTCCCTGATGAGGCGCCGTCGTCAGGTTTTGGTGCTGGTGCGCGCCAGGATGCCTTTGAGCAGCCCCGTGGCCTGGCCCACCTCGATGAGGTAGCCGTCCGGATCGCGCATATAGCAGCGCAGCTCGGCGCGGCGGTCGATGGGCGGGGTGAGGAACTCGGCCCCTTTGGCGGTCGCCGTGGCGTAGAAGTCGTGGATGTCCGCCACCCGTACGTTCAGAAAGCTGGAGACGGTGTTGGGGTCCTCCGGTGTGCGCAGGACGACATCGGGTTTGTCGTCGGTGGGCCCGCCGCCCGGGTTCATGATGATCCAGCTGTTGGCGGCTTTGACGATGCAGGGGTTCTCTTCCAACACCACCGTTCCACCCAGTACGTCGGCGTAGAACGCCCGCGAGCGAGGGACATCGCTGACCGTGAGGAAGTGCGTGAGCACCAGGCCCTCGGCCGGTGCAGGAAGGTCGTCGGCTGTGGCGCCGGCAGACGTGACGTCGGACATATGTCGAGCGTATGGCGCGGATGGCCGTGCGGCATTATCAGCCAGTGCGCCCTTTCACCTGGGAAGTGCCTCGGGTTGGGGTGGGAACACGGACGTCGACCATCCTCATTCTCGCTGGTCAGAGGCACTTTCTACTGGCCTGATGACGTGCTGGACACCGAGCCGCGTGAAAGCCCGAGGCCAGTGCGCCACGCGGTGGCGGAGGTAGACGACTCTCGAGCTGAAGGTGCGGGTCTCGACGAGTCCGAGATCCACCCGGCGCTCGCGCTGGAGCAAGAACGGAATGCCACCGCCAACCAGCACCGGGTAGACCATGATCCGGTACTCGTCGATCAGACCCGACGCGGCCGCCTCGCCGCCTCGGCGGCAAGTGTCGCGCCGCCGATCGCGATGTCACCCTCCCCCGGCTCAGCCCGCAACCGCTCGATCTCCTCCGCCAGGCCGCCGCAAGCCAGACGGGCACTGCCCTGCACCGCCTGTACGCACTCGGGTGAGCGTGCAACCGCAGCCCGGCCGGGACCGGTCACAGGCCGCCCGTGTTCAAAAGCCGGTTGGGAGTGTCGGAACGGACGCCGCGCACGACACCGCGGGTTGCCGTGTGATCGAGCCAGACGTGGACCTCGTTGGCCGTGGCGTGGGGATGGGCGGACAAGTACAGCGCGATCACGCCGGTCGCATGCGGTGCGGCCCAGGACGTCGCGCCGTCGTTCTCCGTGGTGGTACCGCCACCTGCGAGGGCGGCAGTCACCTTCTGGCCGGGGGCGTACAGGTCCACGCACCGTCCGTAGCCCGATCCGTAGGAACCGCCGTCACTCCACGCACGGTCGTTCGAGGTGGAGGCCGCCACGACGATCGTGCCGGGGACACCGGCCGGAGAGTGCTTGCAGGCGTCGTCATGGAAGTTGCCGGCCGACACCACCGTGGGGATCCCTGCGTCGACCATCCTCTTCACGGCCAACTCCAGGGCCCCCGAACGATGGTCGAGGTTGAGCGACATGTTCACCACCGCAGGCTTCTGCGCGTGCGCGGTGACCCACTTGACCGACTTCACCAGGGCCGCCTCGGCCTGCGCCGGGGAGCCACCGCCCCCGCTCTCGCACAAGACGCCCTGGACCCGTACGAGTTCCGCTTTGGGCGCCACCCCGTACCTTGCCCCGCCGATGACGCCCGCGACGAACGTGCCGTGACCGGTCCCTGCCTCGCTGAAGCAGTCACCGGAGTCCTTGGCGCCCACGAAATCGGCCCCGAGGTGGGCACGTCCGCCGAACTCCTTGTGGGCGATGTCCATCCCGGTGTCGATCACGTAGACGTGAACGCCCTTGCCGGTGGCGGTGGCGGTGAACTTCCCGTTCAGGGGCCGCGACCGCTGGTCCAGAATGTCCAGGTTCCACGGCACGTTCCGGGTGATGGGCGCCGCCGCGCCCGGTGCGATCCCGGACAGCTTTTCCACAGTTCCGGGAGACGTCGGCGCCGCCCCGTCCCCCGAGGATGCCTCCGCCTTCCCCTGCGCAGGGAGCTTCCCGCCGCTCCCCCCGGCCGCCGCGCCGGCTTCCCCACCACAGGCCGAGGCCCCCAGCACCGTCACCATGGCCACCACCATGAGACCGGCCCTCGTCACGTTCCGCGTCACAACGTCCCCCCTGCTTCGTGCACGGTCAGCGCACAAGACGACCCCGGGGGGCGAACGGTTCCAGCCAGGCGGGCGGATCGGGCCGCAGAACCGACGGACCTTCACAGCCGGTCGCCCACACCGAGGGTGCGCCGTCCCAACGCCACCGCACACCAACGATCACCGAGCGAGCGGGCCCCCTCTCGGTGCCCGGGCCGCCCCCTCCCCGCGGTCCGGCACCGGGCCGACAGGTCATCTGACGCCGAAGGAGATGCACCGTGACGGTCACCCCGGAGAACTACGGGGACCGGTGACAGTCGGCCACCGCCCGGCGGGCGGACTACTCAAGCCGAGCGGCTGTCGACAAGGCCGACACGGCGACGAGAATGGACATCCACATCACGCCCTGGGGGCAGCGTGTTGCCACTTCGTCGCCAAGAAGCCGGCCCGAGTCGGGGCTGGCTGAAGTACCTGACCGCTGTGGGGATCGGAGCCTGCGCGCTGGGACTCGCCGCCACTTGGACGACCGGTCCCCTCGCCACCGGAATCGGTGCAGCCGTCACGGCCGTGTACAGCCTCGTAGCGGACCACATGCGGCCGCAGCGCTCTGGTGCGCACGCCGCGGCGCTGCTGCGGACCACGTCGGGCCGCATTCCAAGATTCCACCAGCTGGACCGTCCCGAACTGGCCGGCGTGCACCCCGCGGACGGCCAGCACGCTCAGCCGGCACCCCCCTATGTGGAACGTGACGCCGAGCCGCTGTTGCGGGAAGCGCTGACCCAGAGCGGCTTCGTTCTCATCGTGGGTGAGTCGACCGCCGGGAAGACACGGCTGGCCTACGAGGTCGCCCGGTCGCTCTTTCCCCGGCACGCCTTCGTACGTCCTCTGACCAGGACCGCTCTGGATGCCGCCATCGAGGTGGCCCGGCGCCGCAGGCGCGCCGTCCTGTGGCTGGATGACCTCGAGGACTTCCTGGGCGCCGACGGGCTGACCCCGTACATGCTGGCGGGACTGCTCCAAGGGCGGTCCGGGCGTACCGTGGTGCTGGCGACGATGCGGTCGCAGGAATACCGCCGCTATGACGCCCGGGAGGAAAGCAGGCTCACCGGATCCGACCGGGACGCATGGCGGGTCCAGCGAGAGGTCCTGGACCGGGCGAGGAAGATCCGCCTCGCCCGTCACTGGTCACCCACGGAACAGCACCGCGCCGCGGCACATCAGGCCGATCCGCGGATCCGACTCGCCCTGCAGAGTTGCGACCGGTTCGGCATCGCGGAAGTCGTCGCAGCGGGCCCCGAATTGCTTGCTGCCTGGGAGAACGCCTGGGCACCCGGGACCAACCCACGCGGCGCGGCCGTGGTGGCCACGGCGGTCGACTGCCGCCGCTCGGGACTGCGGCGCCCGGTGAGCAGACAGTGGCTCCAGGAACTCCATCCGCCGTATCTCGCTGAGCGCGGCGGGCCCGACCTGCAACCCGAGCCTTTCGAGCAGGCGATGCAATGGGCCTGCAAGGCCGCCTACGCCACGAGCGGACTGCTGGTCGGCAACTACAGTCAGGGCTACCTGGCGTTCGACTACCTGCTGAACACGCCGGGACTGCCGCCGGTGCCGGATCATCTGTGGGAGGCACTGCTGACCCGGGTGGGGGCCGCCGACGCCTACGACATGGGTCTGGTCGCCCACCAGGCGAACCAGCTGTCGCGCGCGGTCGCGGCACTCGAACTGGCCCAGGCCGGGGGTGCGGCCGGCGCGGACTTCCTGCTGGCGATCGCTGTCGGAGACCGTGGCTGGCCGCGCCAGGCGGTGCGCAATCTCGAGAATGTCGTACGGCGCAGGCGTGCCGCCCTCGGTGCGTGCCACCCCCAGACGCTCTCGGCCCGGCATCAGCTGGCCTTCTTCAGGGGGGAGGCCGGCGACGCGCAGGCGGCCGGCGACGCATTCAGCGAACTGGTGGTCGACACAACGGCGGCCCTGGGGCCGACCCACACCGACACACTGGCCGCCCGGCATCAGCAGGCCTACTTCACCGGAGAGGCCGGCGACACCCGAACGGCGGTACGGCAGCTGCGGGCTCTCCTGGAGGACCGATTACGACGGGAAGGGCCGGACCATCCCCAAGTCCTCGCCACCCGGCGCAGTCTCATCTGGTTCTCCAGCCTTCATGAGGATCTCGCCGGGGCCCAAATCCAGCTGCGGCGGCTTCTGAAAGATGCGCAGCGCTGCCTCGGGCCGGACGACCCGCACACGCTCGCCATCGTGAGTACCCAGGCCGCGCTCGCTGCCCGAGCGGGCCGAACGGACGAGGCGGAGGCGGCATTCGCGCAGCTGGTGATCGACCGCAGCCGGGTACTGGGCTCAGACCACCCCCACGTCGTACACACTCGCCTGCAAAGGTGCCAAGCGCTGATGGCCGAAGGCCGTACCGCACAGGCACATGAGCTGCTGACCCAGGTCCTCCAGGACGCGGAGCGAGTCCTCGAGCCCGGACACCGCCACATTCATCTCGCGCGGCTCATGCTCGGCCAAGCGCGAGAGTGACGGGGGCATGGTTGGCCTCAACGTCCGTGCAGCGGCGCGCCACCCTGATCGGCATGATGCTGTGAGCCGCCGCCTGCGCCGCCCAGCCGGCGATCGCCTCCACAGCGGCAAACGCGAGCATCCCGGCCACCGCATCCTGGCATTCTCAGTCGAGGCCGCCGGTGTCTTCGATGTGCTGGACGAAGGCCGTTACGTCCCGGGGACGGGTGGCGTCGGGGACGAGCGTGCCCTCCAGGCCCTCCTCAATCCCCCATTATTCCGTGTTGAACATGACCGGGACGTCCGCCGGTGCCACGTGGTTCCTGCGCCACAGCGCGAACCGAGCCGCCAAGTGGGCGTTGCAGTCCAGGACGGACACGCCCTCGGGTTCCAGGAACCAGCGTGTTTGACGAGCTGATCATTGCCGGGATCGGGACCTAGAACTCACAACGCCGAGATCACCGTCAACTGCGGCAAGAACTCCGCGATCGCCTGCCCCTTCCACGTCGTTGACCAGATGCCCGCACATTTTCGAAACTGCCTCGAACATCACCGGAGAGGGCAACGCGTGACGCCCCCGGCCCTCACTCGCCTGAAAGGCTGCCAGCACTGGTTACGGAGCCGTGTGCCTGTCTGAGCACGTTCGGCTGTACACCGACAGGCGGGCCGCCGGCGCCATCACCGCCGAGTTCGCCGGAAAGCCGGTCAGTGCCTGCTCTTGATCTCCCACAGCGTCTGTTCGATCGGGCCCGCCAGTACGTCGACGAGGCCGTATCGGCCTCGCGCATCACTGTTTTCCTTTTCTGTGGTTTCGCGATTCACCTCGCTTTTTCGCGTGATAGATTCCGCCATATCCACGCCATGTGCATTAAATCGCCAATAAATGGCGACGCAGCGGGCCTCTCTTGTATAGCTGTCGATTGCGTTGTTTTCTTTCAAGTCGGAACGGTAGACAATGGAGTCGCCGCCCTCCTCCTGCAGCCATTTAGGGAGCTTGGCACCGCGCCAGGAATACCGGACGGGCTCGGATTTCCCCAAGCCGAGCCGGTCTTTGCGCGCAAGACTCGCGGTGGCGTAGAACGCCAAATGGTCGTACGGCGTGTCAATGGGAAGCTGGACGACCGTTCGAGCGACTGCCTCGTCGTTTGCCTCGATCCAGTTGCCGGTGGGAATCCATGGCTGCGCCGCCACCAGTTGACCGGGCTGGTAGACATCTCTGCGAGAGAGCGGGAGCTTCTCCCGGTATTTGCTCCAATTTTCGGCATCGGCACGCCACTGTGTGTGGAGCCGGTCACTCTTGCTCAACGGGGCCTTTTCTCCCATGGCGTGAAACTCGGTACCGAGCACGTAGAAACCCACATCGCTGTGGTTCTCAAGCGTGATGTCGACCGGAACGGCGAACGCCTTGCGGTCCTTGCTCAGCACCGCCTTGCCCACTGTCAGATGCACAAGAGGTTTGGCTCCGCGCCGATACGGTTGATACAGGTTCTGGTAGCTGAAATTGCCGACGCCCAGGATCGTGGAGACGATCAGCGCTGCAGCAACCCGCTTCGGAGCAGGGATCTCGTCCAATGTCCGCCACACCACGACAACAGCCAAAATTGAACCCACCGTGAGCACACCGAACAGCACCGGGAAAACGACTTTTTCGCCATCGCTCCATGTCTGAACCAGGAGCAAGGAGTTCGTCAACAACGCCACTCCGGTGCTGATCAGCGCGACCACTCCGAGGTTGGATACCGGCCCCCGCACCCAGTAGTCCGCGACCGCGGCAACGCCCAAGAACATGATGAGAGCCACCACCATGAGGGCTGCTCCGGTCATGCGGCCCGTGAAAGTCAGAGCCTCGTTGAAATCCTGGCGGCCGCACCAGCCCACCGGCACTGCCGTCAGGAGCAGGACCAGCAGGACCCCTGCCATTTCTACCCGCACCCATTTGGATTTCGGCAGGCCCCGCCGCTCGAGCACCGTCGCGCCGGAACTTCCTTCGGCAGAACTCGTCACACGATCACCTCCTGGCGCCGCATCGGGATCCGAGCACCATCGTCCGAGGTGATCCACACGCCCGCCAAGCGCGTGCCTCCGGTCGGCCCAAAAGTCTGTGCGGAGGCCGTAGGCACGCACCCTCTGTGACGCGCAGCCGATGGCGACAGACCCTGACGAGATAGTTCGAGTGAGCGTCCGACGCACCGCCAGTGACAAAGAGCGGACGACGGCCGAAGACCCCCGATTGTCGCGGCTGCGTTTCACCCCACCTGGCTTTCCGGTGCCCTCCCACAGGGCGATGTGCTCCACGAAGCGGTCGAGGGCGGCACCGTGCCGGTGCTTCCCATGGGGAGGGCAGCCGATGGTGTCGCCGGGGTGGGCATCGAAGACCGTGCCGTCGCGGGTGCCGATCAGGGCGATGCCGGAGACCAAGTACGGGGTCTGGCCCATGGCGTGGGCGTGCCAGTGGATCCGGGCGCCCGGGGAGAAGCGGACGGGGTTCGCGCGCGTCCGGGACGGTTCCTGGCCGGCGACGATGACGTCTCACCACACGTCACCGGTGAGCCAGGCGGCTGGTGCCTTGCTGGTGGGTGGTACTTGATGAACTCCATGACGAGCCTCTCAGTGCGTTTGCGTGCCCGGGGAGATACAGCCCTGTCCACCGTCGACCGCTACTACAACCGGCCACCGGCCGCGCTCGGCGACGCCGGATGGCCCCGTCGATGCCGGCTTCGACGGTGAAGTGAATCCTGTACGGCATTTGCCCTCCCCGTGGCCTGTGGTCGCCACCATCCTCAGGGCGCCCGGTGTGAGAGGGCAGGTCAGATTTCGCCGTGCATTTGAACCAGATGGTCTTGCCGCCCGCGGGTCCTGATGTCTGGCAGCCGGCGTCCGAAGACCCATCACTGAGCGCTCAATGCGATCAGCCGCTCAGGTTCAGGGCTCGGGTCAGATCCCGCTTGGCCTCACGCGCGGCTTCGAGATCGGACCGGGTGTCGTCGAGCGAGGCGGTCAGTCCGACGTTCTGCTGCTCCAAACTGGTGATTTTCCGTCGAAGTTCGTCAATGTCGGCCGGGACACCCAACCCCGACTCCCGGCCTGAGTACCCATTGCCTGCGACAGCCGCTTCTCGAGCTGCTGGACGCGGGCGGCCAGGCGGGCGTTGCGGGCCTGGGCGTTGACGAGGTCGGCCTGGAGCGAGGCTCGCACCCCCATGGGAGGAACAGGCGCGCGCTGCCGGGCTGATCCTGGAGTCCGTGGACGAGCGTCCCAGCGAGCCCGCCATGTGGGAACGCCTCTACCGGCTGTGGATCGGTCACGCTGACGAGCTGCGGCGCGAACTGGCCGAAGTCCCGGCGCAGAACTTGCTGATGGAGGCACACCGGATGCTGCCCGTCCTTCCTGGCCGCCGCGCTGCCCTGCTGACCCTGCGACGCGCTCGCACGTCACCGGCCGCGCCCGATGCGGCCGGTACGATGGCCCAGCCCAGCCACCCCCAGGGCGGGCTATCCGTGCCCACCGAGAGGACCCCGCAGTGAGCCAGAACCGCCCCACCCGTGCGGCGGTGTTCTCGGCCGGCTCGTGGGGAACGGCCATCGCGAAGCTCCTGGGCGACGCCGGCACCAGCGTGGTCATGCACGCCCGCCGGGATGAGATCGCCGACGGGATCAACACCCGGCGCCGGAACGTCGGCTACTTCCCGGACATCGCACTGCCTGCCGCCCTGACCGCGACGACCGATCAGACCGTCGCGCTGGACGGAGCCGGTTTCCTGGTGCTGTCCATCCCTGCCCAGACCCTGCGCACCAACCTCGCCACCTGGGCACCCGACATCGGACCCGACACCGTGGTCGTGTCGCTGATGAAGGGCATCGAGCAGAGCAGCGGGCTGAGGGCGAGCCAGATCATCACCGAGGTGGCCGACGTGAGTGCGGACCGGGTCGCCGTGCTCTCGGGCCCGAACCTGGCACGCGAGATTATGGAAGGCCAGCCCGCCGCGGCCACCGTCGCCAGCCCGCCGCGGCCACCGTCGCCTGCCCGGACGCGGAAGCCGCCCGCCGCTTCCAGCAGGCGTGCCACACCCCGTACTTCCGCTCCTACACCAGCACCGATGTCATCGGCTGCGAGTTGGGCGGCGCGGTGAAGAACGTCATCGCCCTCGCGGTCGGCGTCGCCTCGGGTATGGGCCTGGGAGACAACGCGACGGCCATGCTCATCACTCGCGGGCTGGCAGAGACCACCCGGCTGGCGGTCGCCATGGGAGCCCGCCCCGCCACCCTCGCCGGGCTGGCCGGCCTGGGCGACCTCGTCGCCACCTGCTCCTCGCCACTGTCCCGGAACCGCACCTTCGGCACCCTCCTCGGCCGCGGCTTGAACGTCGAGGAAGCAACAGCCGCCACCCGGCAGACCGCCGAGGGTGTCAAGAGCGCAGAGGCCGTTCTCGCCCTGGCCCACGCTCACGACATCGAGATGCCGATCACCTCCGTGGTCTCCGCTCTGTTGCACGAGAAGGTCACCCTGATCGAAGCTGCGGCCGCGCTGATGCAGCGTCCCCCCAAGCCCGAGCGTTGACCCCCGGCCGCTCGCTACACGGGCCGCCCACCCCTTCGGCTTCGCCAACCTCCCCGGAGGTTCCTGCCATGCTGTCCGCTGCCCCGATAGCCCTCACCCTCGGCCTGGTGGCCTGGATGGTCACCGGCTTCACCCCCCTGCCCGTCCGCTGGCTGCGCTGAAAGATGTGCTTGATGTCGTTCTTTGGGAACTCCTACTGACCTTCAAAAGGTGGTGCAGTAGGTTGACCGCGTTGGTCCGCTGGGATCGGGACGACCGCCCGGTACGGCGTTTGTGCAGGTGTTCGCGGATGGCGCGTGAGGAGTACGCCTTGCCGGCCAGGACCACATTGGGCCGGGTGCGAGGCCGCCCCCGCGGGCGGGTACGCACAGGCGAGCCATCACGTCGGGGAAAGCAGGTGCATCACCGGCCTGCCCGGCAGTCAGCACGAAGGCCAGCGGCCGGCAGCGGTCGTCGGCTGCGAGGTGGACCTTCGTCGTCAGTCCTCCGCTGGACCGGCCGACGGCATGGTCGTGCGGCTCGTCGGCCGGGCCCTTTTTTACGAGCCCCGGCCGCGTGCTGATGCGCGCGCACGATCCTGGAGTCCACCGAGACCGCCCCGTTCAGGTCCTCATCGGCATCGGCCTGTGCCATCGGAGTGAAGACATCCTCCCAGGTGCCGTCAACGGCCCACATCCGCAACCGGTCGCAGACCCCGCGCCAGTCCCCGTGCTTCTCCGGCCGGTGCACCCACCGCAACCCCGTCTGGAACTTCCAGGCGATCGCATCGATCACCTCACGGAGATCCCGCCACCGCCTACCTCGCCCGAGCGTCCGGTCCGGCAACAACGGCTCGATCCACGGCCACTCCGCGTCGCCTAACGGCGCACCTGAACCAACGATCAGAGGAACCGAACGGAACGGCTCAGGTGTGATGTCCGGCATGCGCGCGGGCAAGTCGCGGTTGCAGGCCGCTCGCACGCGTGGATGAGCGGGTGCTCCCCGGCTGCTCCCCGGCGACTCCGCCACGAACTCAGCTGGACGGCGTGAGCGGGGACCACATGCCGAGCCACTGCTCGGCGCCCCATGCCTCGAACCGCTCCACCTCGGTGAACCCCAGCTTCGCCGCGAGGCGCATCGAGCCGACGTTGGCGGTCTGGGTGGTGAGCACCACTGGCCCGCCGGGAAGGACGCCGTCGAACCAGCCGAGTGCCGCCGCGCACGCCTCGGCCGCGTACCCGAATCCCCACGCCCGCGGCAGGAACAGGTAGCCGAGATCGGCCTTGCCCGCGGCAGCCGGGCGGCGGTGCCCGGTTGCTCTCCTGAGCAGGATCTGGCCGATCATCGCCCCGTCGAGATCAACGACGAAACTTCCGGGCCACTGCTCGGGCACCTCAGGCGTCTCGCGCTCGAGCTCGTCACGCGGGCGGGGGCCGCCGAGGTAGGTGTGCACCTCTGGCGAGGCGAGCAGCTCGATGAACGTCGCACGGTCCCGCGCCTCGGGCTCACGGAGCACGAGCCGCTCGGTCCGAATCGGCTCGGGCGGCCAAGCCACGACTCCAAGATCTTCCATCCGCCGCACGCTAACAGATGGTCAAAACAACCGAACACGAAGTCGCATGAGACAGTGATGAGAGCGCCGTGAGGCGCCGACCGGAAACTGCACGAGGAGAACGAACGACTCCGCGATGAAGTCGCCTGGCCCTCGGACAGCTCCGCGATCTCCGCCGAGGCATTACGGTCGGACGAGGGGGGCCTTCAGGGCCTGTTCGGGTTTCTGACCAGCATCTGTAGCGCCTTCACCAGTCGCACCGCTTCCTTCTCGCCGAGCGGGGCGAGGAACTCGCGTTCCGCCGCCTCGCGGGCGTCCTCTGCATCGGCCCGCACCCGCCTGCCCCGCTTCGTCAACTCAACGACGTTGCGGCGGCGGTCCTCCTCACTGCGGCGCCGCTCCACCAACCCCTTTGCCTCCAGCGCGTCGATGAGCGCGACCATCGTCGTGCGGTCCACGCCCAGCCGCCGCGCGGCCTCCAGTTGCGACAGCGGGCGGCCCGCTGCCAGGACCGCGAGCACCGCCAACTCTCGTGCGTCCAGCCCGAATGGGGCCAGTGCGGGCCCGGCGTGCTCCGCCAGCCGCAACTGCGCGTGCTTGAGCAGGTAGCCCAGCCGCGTCTCGAGCAGTTCCTCGACCGTGGGCCCGCCGTCGCCATTTTCCGCCATTCCGGCATCTTAACCATCGCCCTGATAGTCAGCAGTACTGACGATCCACTATGTTGATGGTTATGTCTGTTGATCAGCCCCGGCGCACGCTCCGCTTCGGCGTCAAGACGACGCCCATGCACCTGGCCTACGACGAGATCCTCCGCGTCTGGGAGGAGGCCGACGACCTACCCGAACTGGACGACGCCTGGCTGTGGGACCACCTGATGCCGCTGGCCGGACCGTCCGGCGGTGCCGTCCTGGAGGGCTGGACCTTGCTGTCCGCGCTGGCCGCTCGCACCACTCGGCTCCGCCTCGGCCTGCTCGTCACCAGCAACACGCTGCGAACCCCCGCACACCTCGGAAAGATCGCCACCACCGTGGACGCGATCTCCAACGGGCGCCTGATCATGGGCCTGGGCGTCGGCGGCACCCGACAGCCCGACGGCCCCAACCCGGCCGTTGCCGAGTACGCCGCCTACGGCCTCCCGCTCCCGAGTCCCGGTGAGGGCCTGTCCCGCCTCACCGAGACAATCACCATCCTGCGCCGCATGTGGACCGAGGATGTCTTCGACCACGACGGCCCCTTCACCACCCTGCGCGGCACCCGCAACGGCCCCGGCCCGGTCCGGTCCGGCGGCCCTCCGCTGCTGCTCGGCGGCTGGGGCGACCGCACGCTGCGCATCATCGCCGAACACGCCGACATCTGGAACGTCCCCGGCGCGCCCCACAACGGCGCCGACTGGATCGCCGAGCGCGCCCGCGTCCTGGACGCGCACTGCGCGGCGATCGGCCGCGACCCCGCCGAGATCACCCGCTCCGCGCAGATCATCGTCGACTACGCCGACCCCGCCGCCACCCGCACCCACGTCCGCGCACTCGCCGCCGCCGGCATCCGGCACGTCGTGCTCGCGCTGCCTCGCCCGTATCCGGACAATGCCGCCCGCTGGCTTGTAGACGAGATCGTCACCCCTGTCCGTGAGAGCGGTGCCTGACGGTGTCTCCGCTACTCGGCCGCGCATCGCCCCCTGCCCCGGCAGGCTCCGGGGCACGGGCCGCGAGGGCGGCGCATAAGGCCCTTCGGGGCCGGCCAAGCGGCCCAAGGCCGACGACCGTGACTTTGCCCGTACTGGAGTCACTGCTGCTGGAAGGTGCGATGGCTCAGGGCTGGGCTGACGAGCGACGGACGTTCTCGTGCGTGCGGCGGCGATCGCAGACAACCGGGGACGTCGTTAATCAGTCAGCGGCGTGGGAGTTGCTGCGCCCGCACGGCAGGCCCTGGGCGCGGGTGACGTGGTCGGCGAGATAGAGCATGACGCCTTCGGGGTCCGCGCCGAGGGCCGCAGCGACGAGCTTGCGATCGAGGGTGTTCACCAGGTCGGCGAGTCGGGTGTTCCGCAGGGTTCGGGGTGGGTCGCCGCAGGGGTCCAGGAGGTGGCTGAGCCAAGGGTTGTCCCGCAGCCGCCAGACACTGATGAGACGATCCCGGTGCGGCTGGTGTGATCGCGGCATGAGTGCCTTGACAGCCCTGGTTCCGGCAGTTGGTGACGATCACTCAATCCCGAGGGGCTCGATACCTAGGTCCTCACGCATGAGACGACGCATCTGAGCCATGGCCGTGCGCCGCTGTTCAATCAGGGGTGCTTCCTCGGCGGACCCGACAGCCACACCCCGGGCGTAGGCGTCGCGTATCGTACGCCAGCTGTGAAACGCCCCATTCCCAGCCGCCACGACCTGGGGCGGGCCCACGAGCCAGAGGCGCTCACTTGCTGTGTAGATACCGGTGCCACGGAAGGCTTCGCGCACGGCGGCATCGCGCGCCGAGTCGGACACATTGTCGCCCAAGGCGACGGCGCGTATCTCTTCACCTGCGGCTTTAAGGGCGGAAACGAACTCGGTGTACACCTCGCGCCTTACCTCCAGCGCGTGTCTGGCCTCCTCCCGCCGCCACCGATTGCGATCGGCGATCAGAGTGGCCGAGATGCCGATGACGGCACCAGCCAGTGTAGAGAGCAGAGGCATCCAGTCCATGTGCCGCAGCTTGTCTGAACCACTGCGTCAGCACCAGTGGTTTCGCTGCGCACGCGGGCACAGCCAGCTTGGTGAAGCAGCGCGGGCACGACCGGTGACGGGGGTTATCAAAGACGGCTCCGACGCCGTGATCACACCAGCCACGGCGAGATCGTCTCATCAGCGATCGGCAGTTACGGGGCAGACTTTGGGCAGATGAGGCCGGCGCCCGGCCAATCCTGGTGATCCGGGTAATGATCAAGGGGCTTGCCAAGATTTCCGGCACGAATGTTGGCGTGCAGCGTGGTGTACGCGTCCCTAACCTTCTTGATCACATGTTGGGCAGCCTGCGCCCCGAGCCCTTCGGCCCTGAGGTGCGCGTACGTGTTCTTGCGCAGCTCGTACTCACGCGGCACATCGTTGACAAAGGCCACGTCAGAGACCCAGTTGGCCAGATCGTTGACCGTGCGCAGAGTCGAGAGCAGTGCCGACGCCTGGGCGGCATCCGGCATCAGCCTGACCTGCGTCACCATCTTCACGCCCAAGACCATAGCGTTGATCTATGTCACCACGCTGGGAGTCAAACCCCAACATCCGCAGGGGCCGCACGGTCGTCCACACCCTCCACGCCCACTTGGTCTTCACGTCCAAGTGCCGGCGGGGGCCATTCACCGACGAGATCCTTCTACGCTGCGAAGAGATCATGCGCGCCGTCTGCGCCGACTTCGAAACCGAACTGGTGGAATTCAACGGCGAACGCAATCACGTCCACCTGCTCGTGCACTACCCGCCCAAAGTCGCCGTGTCCCGGCTCGTCGGCTCACTCAAGGGCGTATCGGTCCGAAGGCTCCGGCAGGAGTTTCCCGACCACATCCGCAAGTACCTGTGGGGTGACCACTTCTGGTCCCCGTCCTAATTCGCCGCGTCCTGCGGCGGCGCCCCCTCGGCGATCACCAAGGAGTACATCGAGAACCAGAAGCGCCCCGACTGAGGTCAACAGCGCCGCCCCGTGCCCCGGTGCGGGTCACCCCCATCTTGAGAAGCGCTTCCCCACGGCCGCAAACGGCCGGTATTCCACGCTACTGAACTTGAAAGCGTGATGTCGGTTCCTGGGATCAGGTGGTCACCGCTTGCGATTGGGGCTCCACTCGTAAGCTCCTGGTGCCGTCTCGATGACTTCGCGGGGCCAGGCCAGTCGGACCTGTTCCAGGCGCCCGCGGTGCTCGGCGATCCAGTCTTCCTGGGGTCGGGTTCCCAGGGCTGTCGTAAGGCGGTCCGGGTCGCTGACCTGGATCGACAGCCAGCCGTCTTCGTGCACGTGGATGTCGAGGCTCAGGCCGCGGTCTCCGCCGATGCTGACCGTCTGGCCTGGTCCCAGGTTGGACAGCTCCTGCTCCCAGGAGTCCAGGTCATGCTGGAAGAGGTAGAGGTCGAGCCGGGCGTCGACGAAACTCGCGGAGACGAGCACGTCCGCGTGCAGAATGTCGTGGCCGGTCAGCACGCCCGGTTGGGACCGTCCTGTGACGCGCACGAAACAGCGGTTCCCATCCGGATCGGCGAGGTGGATCAGATCCATCGGAGCGGGTTCCGTCATTGCGTTGCTCGCTTTCGTGCGCTGGCGTGGGCTGCATCGTCTCCTATCGCCGGACGAGCGACACAGTCAGGCCCAGGCCTGGAGAGTCACGTGCCCAGGGGCCAAGCCGGTGCCGGCAAGACAGCCGTCAATCACGTCTGACCGGTACTGGAGTTTCTTGAGCCGATGCTTGACCGCGCGGGTGACTTGGCTGAGGCTGGCGGCGGCAAGGTTGCCGATGTCGCGCTTGACCAGGGACCACACACCCTCGGTTGGGTTGAGGTCGGGCGCGTAGGTGGGCAGCTGAACGACGGTAAGCCACTCGGCGTTCGCGTCGATGAACTCGCGCAGCGGCTTCGTCAGATGCAGTCGGACGTTGTCCCAGACCAGCACGATCGGGCCACCCAGCTGGATGCGGGCCCGGACGATCAGATCACGGAAGTCGCGCCAGCCGAAGCCCTTCGGCTGGTCCTTGCGCCCGGCGTACTCCCGGACCGCATAGAACAGCCGGGACCGCTCACCAGGCTTGTAGCAGGTCATGCCCACCACCGACACTCGCCCGGAACCGCGGCCGCGCACCCGCACCACCGGCGTGCAGCCCCGGCGGCACCAGGTTCTGGCACGCGGCGGAGTCATCGACTGCCCGGCCTCGTCCTCAAAGACGATCCAGGCCCCCCGCTCCGCCGCGATGCTCTTACCCGCGGCCATGTCTCCTTCTTCCAGACTTCGACTGAGGTGTCGTCCCGCTCGATTGCCCTCCGGGCAGGCTGCTGCCACGACCAGCCACGCCGCTTGAGCAGCAGCCATGTGCCCTCGACCGTGTACGAGACGTGGAACAGGCGACCGATCAGTGAGCTTTTTCAGCGTTGCCGCTCCAGGGTGAGGATGGCGGCGGCGATTGACGTCATTCGATTCGGGCTGCACCGGGCGGCGGACGATGCGCCAGGACTTGAGCCGGGCGACGCCGCGTTCGACTGGTGCCCGTGCCGCGGACAACGCACGGTTGACCGTTTGCTGGGTCGGGGTGAGCTCGCGGCCTGGCAGGCGCCTGAGGGGTGCCGCGCTTGGGCGGATTGACGTGGAGATCACGAAGCCCAAAACCGGACAAACAAGGAAAAGATCGCGCCGCGGATCTTGCGCGACACCAGCGAACCCCTGAGGATCGACGGCGG
Organism: Streptomyces sp. NPDC044061; assembly: GCF_056434305.1. Lineage (NCBI taxonomy): Bacteria > Bacillati > Actinomycetota > Actinomycetes > Kitasatosporales > Streptomycetaceae > Streptomyces > Streptomyces sp. NPDC044061. The sequence goes on from NZ_JBWKFL010000027.1 coordinate 41,895, forward strand.
CGGGACACACGTTCGATTTTGCTTAGGGGGAAAGTGAAGGCACGTTTTGTCGCACCGCTTCTCGCAACGGGGGCCCTGCTGCTGTCGGCCACCACGGCGTCGGCTGCACCGGCTCCGGTCGGGAGCACGGGCAAGGTCACCGTGAAGAATTCTGGTGTGTACGTGTGGTGCACGTTCCAGGGCGAGAAGCCAGCTCACTCACAACGGGGGACTGATCGCCCAGGGGCACTACACGGGTTGCTCGACTCCGGCGCCCGACAAGTGCCGGGCCCAGGTCGATCTTCAGCGGCTCGAAGCCTATGACGGGCACTGGCACGCGGTGAAGCACAAGGACAGCGGGTGGACGAAGTGCAGCGGCCGTGTGACGACGAAGCCGCTCAAGTGCGTGCATGATGGCCACAAGGAGACGTACAACACGCAGGTGACGCTTCAGGTCGAGTACCACGGACGCTTCAGCGACCCCGGTATCACGGACTCGAGCAACACCTACGTGGACTGCTGACGAAGGAGCCCCATGGAGTTCGCGTTCGAGGCCGTTGATCTGGAACACATTCGTCGTTTCTGGAGCCTCGTTCCCGGAATGGACGGCCTGACGATCTCCCAGGGGCCGGTGTCGTCCATGCGGCCGGTCACTAGTCCACTCGTCGGAACAGTCCAGGAACTGGCCGAGACGCTGACCGCCATGGGGGGCCGGGTGCTGGAGTGGGACGAAGGTGGATGGGCTCTGATGGCTGATCCCGAGGGGAACGAGTTCTACGTCCGGCCGCCGGAGGATCTGTAGGCGCCGATCCTGGAACGTCTCACTGAGGTCTTTCAGCGTGCCTACTGATCGGGTGACGACGCAGTTGTCTGCAACGGACAAGGCTCCCGTGCCGGTGAGGGAGGTGTTCGATGTCTCAACTCGCCAGCGCGGGAGCCTTGTTGGTTTCCTACCCTGCCGCACTCGACCTGCCCCATGCCCTGGTCGAGTGGGTCACCATGCTCATCGTCACCCGCGAGGGTGACCGCCGCTGCAAGCTCCCGCCGCACCAGCGCGCTCTGATGCCGATCTGATCGCACGGGACGACGGGCACTTCATGGGCCCGGGCCTGTCCTGGACGGAACTGGTCGCCGCCGCGGACAATGCCCTGCCCGGCGGGACCACTGCAGACCCCCATGCCAACCTCCTGCTTCTTCTGCCCGCGCTCGGCGACGACACAGTCCCCGAGCAAGCCGTTCATCGGCTGGCGGCCGCGCTGAGAGCACGCTTGGGGGCGAGGCCCCGCAGCCACTCGCCGCCGCTCTCTTGGAAAGCCAGGGGCCGTCAGGTCCTGCGCATTGGGCCACTGCCCATGGCGGCGTCCGGATCAACAATGGCAGGTACTCCTTCCATAACCCCGCCGACGACTTCGCTCTGGCAGAGGACCGTCTGGCGCGTGTGTCCGCCCCGCTGACCCCGTGACCGGCCGGCAGCACCGGCCGGCCCTCGGATGGTCACGCGGTGGCTGAAGTGATCACGGCGTCCGGGGTCAGTCCGCTGAACGGGGCTATTCAGGAAGGCTCCTGCCGACCCCATCATCGATCACCCGGGGCCGTCGCTCGCGCTCCGGCCCCGCCTGCGGTTGCGCAAGGTAGCGGCGTCCTGGCCGACACCGCCCACCATCTGCTGCTGGCCTGACGGCGGGGCCGTGCCGGCGGCAGTTCAAATGCCGGGCGAAGAACCGGGCCGCGTCGTCCACCTCGAACCACGGAGTACCGGCGTGCCCGCCCAGATTGGCGTGCAGCGTCTTCTCCTTGGTGCCGAAGGCGTCGAACAGGTCCAGGGTCGGCTGCCGTTCCATCCCTTCGTCGTCCCACTGCATCAGGAACTGCAGCGGAAGCATGACCTGCCGGGCCTCTTCGCGCAGGGTTTCGGGCACGAAACCCTGGCCGAAAAAGACGGCGGCCGAGATGCGCGGCTCGACCAGCGCCAGCCGAATGCCGGTGGCGGTCATCCCGTTGTACCCGACCGGGCCGTCGATCTCGGGCAGCGAAAGGAGGGCGTCCAGGGTGGTCCGCCATTCCGGGACCGCCTTTTCGACCAGCGGGAGGATGAAGGCGTTGAGGATCTCGTCGACCGGCTCGCCGGCCTGCACTGCCCGGCGGAGGTCGGCGCGGGCCTGCTCATCGGCGGCGGAACGGGGCCGGTCACCGTGCCCGGGGGCGTCGATGGCGGCCGCAGCGTAGCCGTACTCGGCCGCGTAGTGCCGGGCCCGGGCCACCAGCCGCCGTTCCCGCTTGTGCAAGCCGCCGTTGTGGCTGATCAGGATCAGCGGGGCTGGGGCGGATCCAGGCGTCCACAGGACGCCGGGGATCTCGCCGAGGGTGAATTCGCGTTCGAGGACGCCGTTGTCGAGGCGCTGTTCGGAAGTGAATCGCACGGTCGTGCCTTTCGGGAGTACTCGTGAACGGCGCTCCCGGACGACCTATCGTCCGACCGTGACCCCGGAGGGGAGCACCCATGTCGATACTGTGTTCACGGGTACCACCTCCTTGTTCTCTCGCACGGCCTCCGGAAAATTAGCAGTGGTCGCCGTGGTACGCCAACGGATTTTCGCGGAAGCTCCCTGTCCGGATGCCGCTTCACCACGTAGGACACGCTCTTGGAGGGCTCGTCGAGCGGTTGTTGCGAGCTGTCCGTACTCGACCCGGCATGCTCCTGCGCGAAGCCGCTCAGTACGCGATGCGGCGCCCGGACAGGGCGCGGCTGCACACAGCGCGGCAACGGCGAGGTCGCCGGGGATGCCGAAGAACTACCGCACCAGCTGCGGCCACGACACCCAACCCCAGGTCGTCTGCTCGTCTTGCGGCGAGCCCCTGCGCCAGGAGGACACAGTCGGACGCACCGGCCCCCGGCTACCCGGCCCGATTGCTCGACGCCCCCGAGGTGAGCAGACGCTTCACCCCTGACCAGCCCACCGAATCCTCCAGCAGTCCATGACCCCGACAGCCTGAGGAACAGGCCAGAGACCTGGAGGGCGTCGATCCTTCAGCAACAAGTCGCCGACGACGGCAACGCCATTGCCCTGATGCGCCGCGCCCGATTGCGGGCGGAGCATCAGGCCGAGCAACTCCAGGCGGCACCGGTCACAGGGCTGGCCATCAAGGTGCAATGGTCGCTGTTCACGAGGATCCAGTGGCGGATGCCGCAGCAGACCGGCTTCTTCCAGCCGCTCCTCATGGCACACACCGGCAAGTGGGTGATCCCTGATCCGGTATGCGTGAGGAGCGCGAGCGGATGGCACGCTGTCCGGAGCCGGGCGGAGGACGCACAGGACGGCCGGCCCAGGGCGCCCGACGGGCGGGCAGGGGCCGGCGGGCTGGAGACCCGCCCCGCCCGTAGCCGCGCGGACCGCAATCGACATACTGTCCGCTGATCGCTTGATCGCCGCACGGTCACCGACCCGGGACCGGCCGGGGAACGGCGGTATCCGGAAAAGGCGGGGAGTGGGGGGATTGTCGTGGGGCTGATGGACCGCATCCGCGGTGAGTTCATCGACATCATCGAGTGGACCGACGACGGCCGGGACACCATCGTGTGGCGCTTTCCGCGCTACGGCAACGAGATCAAGATGGGCGCCCGGCTCGTGGTGCGCGAGTCGCAGGTGGCCGTCTTCGTCAACGAGGGCCGGCTGGCCGACGTCTACCAGCCCGGGACACACACCCTGTCGACCCAGAACATGCCGGTCCTGTCCACTCTGAAGGGCTGGAAGCACGGCTTCGAGTCGCCGTTCAAGGCCGAGGTCTACTTCGTCACCACCAGGCAGTTCACCGACTTCAAGTGGGGCACGCAGAACCCGGTGATCCTGCGGGACGCCGACTTCGGCATGGTCCGCCTCCGTGCGTTCGGCACCTTCGCCGCCCAGGTGGTGGACGCCGCCGCGCTGCTGCGCGAACTGGTCGGCACCGACCCGCAGTTCCGCACCGAGGAGGTCGGCGAGCACCTGCGGCAGCTGACCGTCTCCAAGCTGGGCTCCGCGCTGGGCTCGGCCGGCGTGCCGCTGCTGGACCTCGCCACCCGGCAGGACGGCATCGGGCAGCAGTTGGCCAAGGCGCTGACCCTGGAACTGTCCTCCACCGGCATCGCCATCCCCCGGTTCTACATCGAGAACATCAGCGTCCCGCCGGAGATCGAGGCGGCGATCGACACCCGCTCCCGGATGACGATCACCGGCAACCTGGACGACTACGCCAAGCTCCAGGCAGCCGACGCGATCCCGATCGCCGCCGCCAACCCCGGCACCGGGGGCGACGCACTCGGGCTGGGCGTGGGCATGGCGCTGGGCCAGCGGATCGTGCAGAGCACCTCCGGTGTGGCGGCTGCCCCGGTCCCGCCGGCGCAGGCCCCGGCACAGCCCGCCCCCGCCGGGGCCGATGTCCCGCCGCCGCTGCCCACCACGCCGCGCTGGTTCATCGCCGTCGGCGGACAGCAGCAGGGCCCGTACGACGAGAGCTCGCTGGCCGGGCAGGTGGCGGCCGGCAACCTGACTCGTACCACGCTGGTCTGGCGCAGCGGGCAGGCCGCCTGGCAGCCCGCGGACCAGGTTCCGGAGCTGACGCGGCTGCTCGCCGACGTCCCGCCGCCGCTGCCCCCGCAGGGCTGAGATCCGCCACCCGGAACCTCCGGCAACAGGCAACAAGGAGAAGCGAGTTGACGGATCAGGACGTCGCACCTGCGCCCGACCGGGCGTTCCAGTGCGAAGCGTGCGGCGGAGTCAGCGAGTACGCGCCCGGGACGTACGCGCTGCGCTGCCCGTACTGCAGGCACGAGCAGGACATCACGCCGGTACCGCGGCAGGTGACCGAGCACCCGATCGAGGAACTGGCCGCCCTGCCCCGCCGCGCGTCCGCGCCTGACCGTGTCAAGGTGTACACCTGCCCCGGCTGCCACGCGGTGACCGAGAGCGACACGCTCAGCGACAAGTGCCCGTTCTGCGCCACCCCACTGGTCGCGGATGCCTCCGCCACCGAACGCGTCGTACCCGAGGCCGTACTGCCCTTCGGGGTGGGCCGGGAGCAGGCCCGCGACGCGCTGGTCAAGTGGACCAAGTCCCGCTGGTTCGCGCCGGACGAGCTGAAGAAGGTCACCGAGGCGGAGACCTTCCGCGGCAGCTACCTGCCCCACTGGACCTACGACGCGCAGACCACCACCCACTACACCGGCGAACGCGGCGAGCACTACTGGGTCGAGGAGGAGGACTCCGAGGGCCGCACCCGGCGGGTGCGGCACACCCGCTGGCACCGCGCGTCAGGGACGGTCGGCCGATTCTTCGACGACGTGCTGGTGCCCGGCAGCGGCCAGGTGCCGGAGAAGGACCTGGACAAGCTGGCCCCCTGGCCGCTCGAGGAGACGGTTCCCTACCAGGAGGAGTACCTGGCGGGCTTCCGCACCGTCCGCTACGACGTCGAGCCGGAGGCCGGCCTGGAGTCGGCGAAGGCACGGATGGCGCCGGTGATCCGCGCCGACTGCAAGCGGGACATCGGCGGCGACGAGCAGCGGGTGCACTCGACGTCCACCTCCTACAGCGGCCTCACCTACAAGCTGGTGTTGCTGCCCGTCTGGTTCCTGACCTACCTCCACGCCGGCAAGGCGTGGCCGGTGATGGTCAACGCCCGTACGGGTGAGGTCATCGGCGAGCGGCCCTACAGCGCGATGAAGATCACCCTGGCATCGGTCGGCGGCGCACTGCTGATCGCCCTGGTGGTGCTCCTCGTGGTGATGCTGCGCAACTGAGGCCGCCGTCGTCGGCCGGGGTCTGCCGAAAGGCCCAGGCCGACGGGGGTGCGGGCGGGCCCCCGGCTGCGAGGCGTGGAGCAGCATGATCAGCCGCCACATCATCTGGCGGAGGATCCGAGCGGTGCGTCACGACAGGACGAAGGCCTTCCGATGCGGCGCTGGATCGGGCTCGTGAGGGGCACGTCGGCCTTAGAGCGAGCTGTACCGGAACGGTCGCTGAGGTGACTTCGGTTGGTCAGCCTGCTGTCGGGCTGTGCGGGACCTGCGCTCGCCTGAACCCGTGACTCCGCTCGACTTTCGCCACATGCAGCGTGTAGCTCTGGTACCACTCGGCTTGCCCGCGCTTTTGCGCCGCGCGGTGCTCGGCGTTGCTCCGCCACTGCGTGAGGGCGTCGGCGTCGCGGAAGTACCCGACGGTGATGCCCAGCCCGCCAGGAGTCTGCGCGTGGTCCATCCCCAGGAACCCGGGAACGTCCTTCACCAGGTCTTCCATGCGGGCGTTGGTCTCGCCGTAGCCGCTCTGGTCCTGGGTGCGCACCGTAGTGAACACGGCCACGTAGTAGGGGGGTTCGAAGGCCTGGACGGGTGCTACAGGCGCTTCCGAGTGGTCGTTCATGGCGCCACCGTAGGGGTCGGCGGGCCTCCTTGTCGGTAGCAACCGGCATTGCGGTATACGTCAGTCGGTTGTCGTGCCGAGTGCTCCGATCCAGTCGCGTACCGTCGCGGCCGTCGTGCGCGCGTCTTCTTCGAGCATGCTCAGGTGGCTGCCGGGGACGTCCGCCGTGTCGTGGGCACCTGGCCAGGCCGACCGCCAGCGTTTTGGCATGTCCGGCAATGGCTGTGTGGCACGTACGAAGAGGGTGGGCACGCCCGTCGGCTGTGGCTGCCAGGAACGGAACATCCGGGTGTACGCGCCCAGCGACAGCAGCGTCAGGTCGTCGACCGCGTGGTCGAACTGCTCGCCCATGGCCAGAGGCATCCGCGCGGGCAGGGCCAGCAGCCAGGGTTCGGCTTCCCGGTCGGGCGTGATGTGGTAGGTGTCCACGAGAACGAGTCCGGCCGGCGGGTCGCCGTCGGCCGCCAGCCGTTCGGTGACCGCGTGTGCCGCCGTACCGCCCATGGAGTGGCCCACGACGACGTACGGGCGGCCGCCGAGGTGACGTCGCACCGTGGCCGCGTGCAGCCCGGCCAGCGTCTGCAGGTCCCTCGCCACGGCGTCCCCGCTGTCGACGCCGGGATGCCGCAGCTCGAAGACGTCCCGCTCGCCGTCGAAGAGGGAGGCGAGCCCCGCGTGCCAGGGCCGCCCCAGGGTGGGGGCGAAGCCCGGGACGCAGACGAGCGCGGGGCCGCCCGCGCCGGTGGCCGGGCGCAGCGGCGACAGCTCGTGCCGGTCGGCGTCATCGCTGCCGAAGGTGGGCGCGCCGAGGGACGCGGTCACCAGCAGGTGCATGGCTGAGACCACGTCGCCCGTCTCGCAGACCTTCCGGTAGAGAGCGGGGAGGGTGTGGGCGGCGCGCCGGTCGGGGGCGGGGAGCCGGCGCGGAGGCTGGGAGGTGGCTGTCCCTGCCGTGGTCGGTGCCGAAGTCGCACCGAGGAGTGAGGAGGCGGAGTGGCCGGCGGCCCGTGCTGCCGCGGGCATGTCCGTGTCCGGTCCGTCCGGCGCCCCTTCGGGCAGGGAATCGCTCAACTCCGCGTACACGTGGGCGGCGAGCTCCTCCACGCTCGGCCTGTCGTACACGACGGTGGCCGCCAGCGGCACCCCGGTCAGCAGGCTCAGCCGGTTGCGCAGCAGCACGCTCATCAGCGAGTCGAGGCCCAGTTCGGGAAAGCCGCGGTCGACGGCGCTCGCGTCCGTGTGGCCGAGCACCGCGGCGGCCTCGGCGCGGATCAGGGCCTCGAGCGCCGTCGCCCGCTCGGGGGCGGGAAGGTCGGCCAGCCGGTCGCGCCAGGCTCCTTCGGTTCGCTCAGGGGTACCGTCTCCGGCCGGATCGGACGACGCCGTGGGCCGGGCCGGACGCAGTAGCCCACGCAGCGGCGGTGGCAGGGGTGTTCCGGCGGCCAGTGCTCCGGGCGTGCGGTTGAGCGGCAGTGGCGCCAGGAGCGGCTCGGTGCCGGCCAGTGCGGCGTCGAAGAGCGCCAGGGCCTGTTCGGGGGAGACGGGACGGACCGCGCCGCCGCGGACCCGGCCGGTGCGGGCCGCCATGCCGTCCGCGTCGGCCCACGGTCCCCAGAGCAGCGACAGGGCGGGCAGGCCGAGCGCGGCGCGGTGACCGGCGAGGGCGTCCAGGAAGGAGTTCGCCGCGGCGTAGTTGGCCTGGCCCGGGTGGCCCAGCAGACCGGCTGCCGAGGAGAACAGGACGAAGTGCGTCAGGGGCAGGTCCTTCGTGAGCTCGTGGAGATGCCAGGCGGCGTCGGCCTTCGGCCTCAGGACGGCGGCCAGTCGTTCGGGCGTCAGCGCCTCCAGTACGCCGTCGTCCAGGACTCCGGCCGTGTGCACCACGGCGGTGAGGTCCGGCCCGAACCTCGTTATCAGTTCGTCGAGTTTGGTGCGCTCGGCAGTGTCGCAGGCCACCAGGGCCACCTGTGCGCCTGCCCGCTCCAGGTCGGTTTGCAGGGCCCGCGCACCGGGCGCCTGCGGTCCACGCCTGCTGACGAGCAGCAGGCGCCGAACCCCGTGTCGGCCGACCAGGTGCCGGGCCAGCAGTGCGCCCAGGGACCCGGTGCCGCCGGTGACCAGGACGGTGCCTCGGCCGAACGAAGCCCCGGCCGTGGCCGGGTCGGCGGCCGTCAGCCGCGGGACGCCGAAACGGCCTTCCCGAATGGACAGTTGGGGCTCGCCTGTGGCCACGGCAGCGGGCAGCAGGCGCAGCGATTCGGGCCTGCTGTCCACGTCCACGAGCGTGAGGCGCCCGGGATACTCCGCCTGTGCGGCCCGCAGCAGCCCCCAGACCGTGGCCGCGGGCAGGTCGGGTGCCTCGTCGGCAGCACCGCGTGTCACCACGACCAGCCGTCCGGGGCCGGCGAGTCTCGTCCGCGCCAGTTCCAGGGCCCGTGACGCGAGCGCGTGCGCAGCGGCGGCGGGGTCGGCGCCCGCGGTGGTGGCGGACAGGGAGGCTACGACGGCTTGCGGTACGCCCTCGGCCCGGGACGCGGCTCCCGTGCCCGCCGCATCCTCCTGTGGGAGCACCCCGGTCAGGCCCAGGTCGTCGGTGTTCGTCACCGAGAGGGGGGTTGCCTGCGCCGGGATCGGCAGGTTCGCCCAGTGCAGCCGGTACAGGTCTCTGACCGGCACGGCGCCTGTCTGCGGGACCGGGCGCGTGGTCAGCGATTCCAGAAGAGCGACGGGCGCACCGGAGGGTGTGGCGAGGTCCACGCGGATCGTGGCGGGACCGGTTGTCCTGATCCGTGCGCGCACCTGCGCGGCCCCGCTCGCGTAGAGCGTCATCCCCTGCCAGGCGAACGGCATCCGGGCCTGGCCGGCGGGCGGGTCGGTGAGCAGCGCGGCGTGCAGGGCGGCGTCGAGCAGCGCCGGATGGACGGCGTGGCGCCGGGCCTCCTCCCCCGGCACCGGGCCGACTTCTGCGAACAGGTCTTCGCCGCGCTGCCACAGGGCCTTGACGCCCCGGAGCGCCGGTCCGTATGCATGGCCGGTGGCGGCCAGTTGCTCGTAGGCGCTGGTGAGATCCACGGCCTTGGCGTCCGGCGGTGGCCAGGCGGCCGGCGTGGCCACCGCGTGGTCGCCGGTCTCGGTGGCGGGGCCGAGTCGCCCGGTGGCGTGGTGGGTCCAGGCGCCCAGCGCGCCGGCGTCCTCGGGCCGGCTGTACACGTCGACGGTACGGCGACCGGTGTCGTCCGGTTCTTCCACGACCACCTGAACCTGGATCCGGTCGCGGTCGGCGGCGGGCAGGGGCAGCGGGGCCAGGTGGACGAGTTCCTCCAGTACGTCGAGGCCACAGGCGTCACCTGCTTGCAGCACCAGGTCCGCGAACGCGGCGCCGGGCAGGAGAGTGTGTCCGGCGACGACATGGTCCCGCAGCCATGGCTGGGCCGCGCCGGACAGCAGCCCACCGCACAGCAGGCGATCGGTGCCCGGCACGGTGGCTGTGTGGGTGAGCACTGGATGGCCGTCAGCGGCGCCGGTGCCGGTGGTGGTGCCGGGCAGCCAGTAGCGCTGCCGCTGGAAGGGGTAGGTCGGCAGGGCGACGTGGCGGGCGCCGCTGTCCGCGTAGACCCGCCGCCAGTCCACCGGCAGACCGTGGACACGGAGCCGGCCCAGCGCGGCGAACATCGTCTGCGGCTCGGGCCCGGTGGCGGCGCGGCGGGCGACGGCCGTGCACAGGAGTCCACCGCCCGAGTCGGCGAGGTTCGTCACCGTCTGGGCCGTGAGCTGGGCATCCGGGCCGATCTCGACGAATGCCGTCACCCGGCCCTCGTCCGCCAGCCACCGCACGGTGTCCCCGAAACGCACGGCCTCCCGGGCATGCCGTACCCAGTGGTGGGCGGAGCGCAGTTCGTCGGTGGTCGCCGGTCGGCCGGTCAGGCCCGAGAGCACCGGGATGCGAGGCGCGCGATACGTCAACTGTTCCGCGAGGCGCGCGAATTCGGCGAGCATCGGCTCCGTCAGCGTGGAATGGAAGGCGTGGCTGACCCGCAGTCGGGTGGTGCGGCGCCCGCGCGCGGCGAACTCTGCCGCGAGCGTGAGGACGGGACCCTCGGCGCCGGAGACGACGACCGCGCGGGGGCCGTTCACGACCGCGATCGCGACCCCGTCGGTGAGCCGGCGTGCCACCTCCGCCTCGGTGGCGTCCAGCGCCACCATGGCACCGCCCTCGGGGAGCTCTCGCATCAACCGTCCCCGAGCGGCGACCAGATGCACAGCGTCCTGTTCGGACAGGACCCCCGCGACGTGGGCCGCGGCCAGTTCGCCGACGGAGTGCCCGGCCAGGAAGTCGGGCCGCACGCCCCAGGACTCCAGCAGCCGGAACACGGCCACTTCGAAGACGAACAGGGCGGCCTGGGCGAAGTCCGTACGATCCAGCAGCCGGCCCGCGTCCGCTTCCCACATCACCGAGCGCAACGGGCGCTCCAGATGGGCGTCGAAGCGCTCGCACAGGGCGTCGAAGGCGGCGGCGAAGACCGGGAAGGTCTCGTACAACTCGCGTCCCATACCCGTATGTTGGGCGCCCTGGCCGGTGAACAGCACGGTGAGTCGGCCGGCGGGGCCCGTCGCGTGTGGCTCGGCTGACTCGGCCAGGGAGTCCAGGGCACTCAGCAGGCTCGCGCGGTCGTCGGCGGCGAGCGCGGCCCGGTGGGCGAGGGTGGCCCGGGCGGTGGCATGGGTGAAGGCCACGTCCAGCGGGTCGAGTTCGGGACGCTCCCGCAGGGCGGTGGCGGTCCGCTCGGCCTGAGCCCGCAGGGCGGCCGGACTCGCCCCGGAGAGCAGCAGCGGGGGCGTGGCCATCCGGCCACAGGACGTAGGGACGGCGGCGCGCGTCGTCCCGGACTCCTCCAGGATCACGTGCGCGTTGGTTCCGCCGATGCCGAACGCCGACACGCCGGCCCGGCGGGGACGCCCGGCCCGCGGCCGCCACTCCTCCTGCCCGGTCAACAGCCTTATGGTGCCCGACGACCAGTCAACCCGGGGCGACGGCTGGTGTGCGTGCAGGGTGCGCGGGAGGATGCCGTGCTGCATCGCCAGGACCGTCTTGATGACGCCTCCGACTCCGGCCGCGGCCTGCGTGTGGCCGAGGTTGGACTTCAACGAGCCCAGCCACAGGGGGCGTTCGGCGGACCGGCCTGGACCGTATGCGGCCAGCAGCGCCTGGGCCTCGATCGGGTCGCCCAGCGCGGTGCCGGTGCCGTGCGCCTCGACGGCGTCGACATCCGTCGGCGACAGCCCCGCGTCGGCGAGTGCCGCTCGGATCACCCGTTGCTGCGCGGGCCCGTTGGGCGCGGTCAGACCGTTGGAGGCGCCGTCGGAGTTGACGGCCGAGCCGCGCAGCACGGCCAGCACGGGATGCCCGTTGCGGCGTGCGTCGGACAGCCGCTCCAACAGCACCAGGCCGACGCCCTCGCCCCAGGCGGTACCGTCCGCCACCGCTGAGAACGGCTTGCACCGGCCGTCCGGGGCGAGCCCGCGCAGCCTGCTGAACGCCAGGAACGGCGCGGGCGTGGCCATCACGGTCACTCCGCCGGCGAGGGCCAGCGAACACTCACCGTCGCGCAGGGCCCGCGCGGCCGAGTGGATCGCCACCAACGACGACGAGCACGCCGTGTCCACGGTCACGGCCGGTCCGCGCAGGCCGAGGGTGTACGCGATCCGGCCGGAGGCCACGCTGCCCGCCGACCCGAGGGCGAGATAGGCCTCCAGCTCGTGCCCTGCCTGGTGCAGCAGACGGCCCGCGTAGTCGCTGTGCATGACACCGACGAACACGCCGGTGTCGCTGTCGCGCAGCCCCGACGGGTCCAGGCCCGCCCGCTCCAGGAGCTCCCAGCCGGTCTCCAGCAGCAGCCGCTGCTGAGGGTCGGTGGCCAGTGCCTCACGGGGCGACATGCCGAAGAACGCGGCGTCGAATTCGGCGGCCCGGTGCAGGAAGCCGCCCCTGCGGGTGACGGACGTGCCCAGACGGTCGGGATCGGGGTCGTACAGCACGGCCTCGTCCCAGCCGCGGTCTGCGGGAAAGTCGGAGGTCGCGTCGATGCCGTCCGCGAGCAACCGCCACAGGTCCTCCGGGGACTCCACCCCGCCCGGATATCTACAGGCCATGGAGACGACGGCGATGGGCTCCCCGGACTGCGCAGCCGCTTCGCCGCTGGACGTGGTGCCCCTCGCCCCGGTGCGGAATGCGCCGCGCAGCGCGTCGTGCACGAGCCGCGCCACGGCGGCGGGCGTGGGATGGTCGAACACGAGCGTCGCGGGCAGATCGAGACCGGCCGCTGTGCCCAGCCGGTCGCGCAGCAGCACACCGCCGAGCGAGGTGAGCCCGAGCGCTGTGAACGGCTGGTGGGGATCGAGGTTCCGGGCGGCCAGGTCGGCCGTCCGCGCCGTCTGCTCGAGCACCAGGTCGAGGACGGCGTCGGGCACCGCCGACAGCCGTGCACGGAGCTCGGCCGAGGCGGTCTGCCGGTCCGCCGCGAGCCGCTGCACCAGCTGCTCGGCGAGCGCCGCCCTGACGATCTTGCCGGACGGGGTGCGGGGGACGGACATGGTCTCGTAGATCTCGTCCGGTACCTTGAACCCGGACAGCCGCTCCCGGCAGATTTCGAGCGCCTGCGCCGTGTCGACGCCGTCGGGTCCGGGGACGACCAGGGCTACGGGCACCTCGCCCAGGACGTCGTGCGCTCTGCCGACCACGGCCGCGTCGGTGATGCCGGGGCAGACAAGCAACGCCTGCTCCACCTCGGAGGGGTTGACGTTCTGACCGCCCCGGATGATGAGCTCCTTGACCCGGCCGGTGACGCGGAGGGAGCCGTGCGGCAGGCGCCGCCCGAGGTCCCCGGTGCGGTACCAGCCGTCGGTGAACACCTCGGCCGTGGCCTCGGGACGGTTGTGGTAGCCGCTCATCAGGCCGGGACCGCGGACCCAGATCTCCCCCTCGTCCCCGTCGGCGACCTCGGCACCGGTGTGCGGGTCGGCCAGCCGGACGGTGAGCCCCTCCAGCGGAGGACCGCTGGAATCGTCGTCACGGGGCCCGTCGAGCCGGTCGACGGCGATCTTGCCGCAGGTCTCGGTGGAGCCGTAGCCGTCGAGCAGCGGGGCGGCGAGTACGCGGCCGATCTCGGCCTTCAGCTCGGGAGGACAGGGTGCGCCCGCCGTGACGCACACCCGCAGCGAGGAGGGCACGGCGCCCGGCGTGTGCCGCAGCGATTCCAGCAGCAGACGGTAGGTGGCGGGCACCCCTGCCACCATGGTGAACGGCTCCACGGTGAGCGCCTCGGCGACGTTCCCGCCCCGCTCCAGCAGATACGCACTGGCACCGACCGAGACCACCCCGAGCAGGCACAGCGAGTGGGCGTAGCAGTGGAACATCGGCAGGGGCCACAGCAGCCGGTCCCGCTCCTCCAGCCCGTACGCCGGCACATAGGCCGCCGCCACCGACCAGAGGGCGGAACGCTGTGTGGAGACGACGCCCTTGCTCTCCCCGGTTGTGCCCGAGGTGTACAGGATCCAGGCAGGATCGTCGAGGCCGAGATCATCGCGAGGCAGGAGACCGGACTCCGTGCCGGCCAGATCCTCGAAGTCGAGCACATCGTGCGGCACACCGCCCTGGCCGACGGCGACCACCTGCGTACCGGGCCGGGCGGACACCAGTGGGAGGACCAGCGGCAACAGCTCCCCCTCCGTGATGACGACGGTCGCGCCGCTGTCGTCAAGGAAGTGCGCCAACTCGCCCTCTGCAGCATCGGTGTTGAGCATCACGCCGATGGCCGCGGCGCGAAGGACACCCAGACATGCCTCCACCGTCTCCACGCGATTGCCGAGATGGACAGCCACGCGGTCCCCGCGCCGTACCCCGAGCCGTGCGAGATGCCCAGCCAGCCGACCCGTGCGTTCTTCCAACTCCCGGTAAGTGACGGCTCGACGGGCATCGCGGTAGGCGGTCTTGCCTCCCAACCGGCCCGAGTGCCCCCGTAATGTGCCGGGCAGCGCACGAACCAACTCGGCCTGGAATTCAGGCATCCCCACCCCTTTGATCGCACACTGGTCGCGGAAAACAGTACGTCAGTCGACCGCTGGTTCCCGGGCGCGGCGCACCGCGCCGGCCCTCGCCCGCCACCGCGGCCACCCGATATCGGGGCGAGCCCTGGTGCGCCTGCCGCAGACCCGGACCGGGGCCCTTTCCCACAGGAGGACTGTCGCCACAGGTGCTGACGCGTTCGAGGCCGACTCCGTTCGCAACGACCTTCTGGACGATGTCTTACTCAAGGTGGGAAGACCGCCCTCGGCCGCCTCGCACAGGGCGTGCAGAAATCGCGGTGACTGAGCCCGCCAACCGTCGTGGACCTGCCACGGCGCGGCCAACCAGCAGTGGCTCCTGTGCTGACACGTGGACTCCCGGCGGGGCGCTGCCGCCTTGGCAGGGCTCCAGGGGCGTGAAACGCTTGATCCATGACATATCCCGTCTGCACGTCGATTTCGAACGAGTGAGCCCGGCCGCTGCGTCGGGAGTGCACCCGGTCCAGGCTCCCGTTCGGGGAGTGAGGAACAGCCATGACAGCGACCGAGCATGTTCACGGCGACGACCACAGTGACCCCACCTTGTACCGCACCCCGGCGGATGCCATCGCCGCGCCCCCGGAGAAGCTCGCCTACCTGGTCGGATTCGACCCGACCGCACAGCGCGCCGACGCGTTGTTCACCGTCGGCACCGACCCCGAATCCCCCGACTACGGCCGCGTGATCTCCCACGCCGAACTGCCCGAGCTGGGCAACGAACTGCACCACTTCGGCTGGAACGCCTGCTCGAGCGCACTGGCGCATGCCGGTCACCAGAACGCTGCGCGGCGCTACCTCATCGTCCCCGGCCTGCGCTCCTCCCGGCTGCACGTCTTCGACACCAGCCCCGATCCCGCCCACCCGCGCCTGGTCAAGGTGATCGAGCCCGAGGAGCTGGCCGCCAAGGCCGGATACTCACGCCCGCACACACTCCACTGCGGCCCCGACGGAATGTTCCTGTCCTGCCTGGGCGGCGCGGACGGCGCGGACGGGCCCGGCGGCGTCGCACTGCTGGACCACGAAAGCTTCGAAGTGCTGCGCGCCTGGGAGAGCGACCGCGGACCGCAGCGGCTCGCCTACGACCTCTGGTGGCACCTACGCCAGAACATCGCCGTGACCAGCGAATGGGGCACCCCCTCCATGATCGAGGACGGCCTCGTCCCCGAACTGCTGCTGGGCCGCAAGTACGGCCACGCACTGCACTTCTGGGAGCTGGACTCCGGCCGGCATCTGCAGAGCGTCGACCTCGGGGACGAGAACCAGATGGTCCTGGAACTGCGCCCCGCGCACGACCCCGAGGCGACATGGGGGTTCACGGACACCGTGGTCAACGTGGAGGACCTGTCGGCATCGGTGTGGTTGTGGAACCAGGAGGGCGACGACTTCGTGATCCACAAGGTGATCACTGTCCCGGCCGAGCCCGCACAGAGCGAGGACCTGCCTCCGGCGCTGCAGCCGTTCGGCGCCGTGCCGCCGTTGATCACCGACATCGACCTGTCGGTGGACGACCAGTGGCTGTACGTATCCGCGTGGGGAACCGGTGACCTGCTCCAGTACGACGTGAGCGACCCGTTCCATCCCAGGCAGACCGCGTCCGTGCGTCTTGGCGGCATCGTCAGCCGGCAGCCGCACCCCGCCGAACCCGACACTCCGCTGACCGGCGGAGCACAGATGGTCGAGCTCAGCCGCGACGGGCAGCGCGTATACCTGACGAACTCCTTGTATGCCGCCTGGGACGAACAGTTCTACCCGGCGGGCATCGACCCGTGGATGGTCAAGCTCGACGCCGACACCGCACACGGCGGGCTCGTGGTCGACAGCGGCTTCTTCCCGCACGGCACGGAGCTCTCCGGGTTGCGCGTGCATCAGACGCGCCTCCAGGGCGGCGACGCCTCCTCGGATTCGTACTGCTACCGCCGGTGACATGCTCTCCGTGCTCTGCGCAGCAGGCGCACACACCGACGACGGGGCCGGGTGGCAGCTGCCCTCCACCGAAACGCTGGTGGCCGTGGTGCTGGTGGCTGTCGCCACCACGGTGGGTGCCTGGCTGGCGCGGCGCGGATCCGGCCGATCGGCGTACTTGCTGGCCGCCGCGTCAGGGATTCTGCTGACCATCGGGGTCCTCCACCTTCTGCCCGACGCATGGAACGAGGCGCACGAGACCGGCGTGCCGCAGTGGACAGTTCCACTTGCCGCGCTCGCCACGTACGGGGCGATGGGCGCCGTGGTCCGTACCGGCTGCCCATGCGAGCTGGGTCGTTCGGGAGGCATCGGCGCCGTATCGGGGCTCGCCCTGCACCGCTTCCTGGAAGGGGCGACTCTGGCGCTGACCGCGTCGGTCGCCGTGCTGGCGGCGCTCCTGGTGCACGCGGCCGGCGAAGGCCTGGCGCTGGCCGCTCTGCTTGGGGGGCAACCGAGGCGACGCGTGGCTCCATGGATCGGACTGGCCTGCTTGAGCCCGGTCGCGGGAGCCTTCGTGACGAGCGCTTTGCCCATCCCGGACGGCCTCATGCCGCTGCTGCCCGCCCTCATCGCCGGCGTACTCGCGCAGGCGGCGCGGGTGGCGCTCGTCCTCGCCCATCAGCAGCGGCCCGCGGCCCGGCGGGTCCTCGCGGTCCCGACGGCGATGACTCTCGCCGCGGTCCTCACCGCGGCGCTCGTCCTGCTTGTCGAGGCGGACAACCGCTGAGGTCTTCTCAACGGAGTGCGTCGCCAGGCCCTGTTGAGAACCAGAATGGCCTTGGCGATGGCCCCGATGCGGCCGGGGCCCGAGCGTGACGCGCTTTTGCGTACGCCACCGTTTCTCGAGCTCGGCCGCGGCTACCCACCCCGAAGCCTCGACACCCGGGAGCTGGGCCATCTGCGCGGCTGAACGCTGCTCAACGACGCACAGGACGGCCATGCCTTCCAGCTCCACGTTGCGGACCGTTGCGAACCAACAGCCTTCGCGAGGCGGTCCCGCTGCTGGGCCACCATCACTGGGGTTTGCACATAGGTAGTAGGGGCTACCCGCACGCGGAAGTGCCGCGTCGCAGCGAAGAACAGGGACGCCTCCGTGACGCGGACCGAGCGAAGCCGGGTATCCAGGGGTTGGTCGCGATGACCGTGGCAACACAGCAGGGCAGAGGGGGCGGTTCCAGCGGCCTCTACGATGTTTTGGAGCTCATTCTCGACCGCGGGCTGGTGATCGACGCGTTCGTGCGGGTCTCACTGGTCGGTATCGAGATTCTCAAGATCGACATACGGATCGTGGTCGCCAGCGTCGACACCTACCTTCGCTTCGCCGAGGCGTGTAACCGCCTCGACCTGGAAGCGGGACCACGCAAGCCGGCCGGGCTCACGGAACTCACCGGACAGCTCACCGAGTCCGGCGCCCGAGGCAAGACCAAGGGAGCACTGTCCGGCGCGGCGGAGACGATCGCCGATGCCTTCCACCAGGCACGGGACGAGGGCCGGGAGCGTCAGGGCGACCGGGCCGCGCGCGGGGAGGAATGAGGCACTTCCTCGAGCGCTGCGCTGCGAGCACCGCCGTGCCCGGTTCTGGCCCGTGGACAGGTCACCCGTACTACTCGTCCTGCGTCCCCATCCATCGCAGCGACACAAGCAGGCAGATCATCGATCCTCGGCCGGCGAGCCATCGGCTGAGCCAAGGGCACGAAGCCGAGTACACCAGCGGCGCGGCGAGGTAGGCGACCCGACCCACCCACCCACCCCACCCGCTGCCGTGGAAGGAGTGACTCCTCCCCCTCATAAATGAGGGGGCTTCTCGCTATGCCGGGTCGGCGTCGCGACGGACCAGCCCGGCCCGTAGAACGTTTAGAGCGCCGACTGTGTCCGCGTGCGCGTTGTGGCCGCACGAGACGCAGTGGAACCTTTCCTGTGTGGGCCGGTTCTCCCTGGCGGTGTGCCCGCATGCAGGGCACCTGCGGGAGGTGTTGCGGGGGTCCACGACGATCACTTCCCGTCCGGCACCTTCCGCCTTGGCGGCCAGGATTGCGAGGAACACCCCCCATCCGGCATCGGCAATGCTTCGGTTGAGTCCGGCCTTCGCGGCGGCCCCGTTGGGCAGGAAGCTGCCCGGCTGTTCGGGGTCCGGCTTGGGCGCGGGGGTCTTGCTCATGTTACGGATCTTGAGGTCTTCGTGCGCGATGACGTCGTGTTCGCGGACGAGGTCGAGCGCGGTCTTGTGCGCGTGGTCCAGGCGCTGACGCCGGACCTTTCGATGCATCCGGGCAACCCTCTCCACGGCCTTGCGGCGGCGCTTGGAACCGCGCTTGCACCGGGCGAGGGCCTGCTGTGCAGCTTCGAGTTTCGCGGCGGCTTTGCGGCCGTGGCGGGGGTTGGGTACGAACTCGCCGCCTGAATCGGCGAGGAAGTTGGCTATCCCGAGGTCGATGCCGACCACGCTGCCGGTCGCGGGGAGCGGTTCGGGTGCGGCCTGGTCGGCGGTGAGGATGACGTACCAGCGGCGCCCTTCGCGCTTGACGGCGAGCGTCTTGACCTTGCCGACGACGGGGCGGTGCTGGTGGACCTTGACGTGTCCGACGCCTTGCAGGCGTACGCGGGTGACGGGGTCGTGCGGTGTGCTGTCCCAGCGGCAGCCGTCGCCGTCCTTGGGGAATTCCACGGTGTCGAACCGCTTGTTCGACCGGAAGCGGGGATAGCCGGGCTTTTCACCAGCCTTGACGCGACGGAAGAACGCGGCGAACGCCTTGTCCAGGCGGCGCAAGGTGGCCTGCTGGGATGAGAAGGACCAGCGGCCCTGACGCTCGGGGTCGAAGGCGCGGATGTCCTTGAGCTGGGCGGACTGCTGCCCGTACCGGACGGTGGTCTTCGAGGTGTGCCGGTAGGCGTCGCGGCGTTCCTGCAAGGCTGCGTTGTAGAGCGAACAGTGATCGCGCAGCATCTCGGCGAGCGCGCCCTGCTGGCCCACGGTGGGCCTGATGAGGAACTTGTACGCACGGATCATCCAGCCCACCCCCTTCCTGATCAAGCTTCCAAGATCCTACGACGCTTGGGGCATGTCACCACGCTGGGATCCAAACCCCGATATCCGCGCCGGCCGCCACGTCGCCTACGACTGCATTCCGGTGCCCCCACACGGACGATCCCGAAGGAGCCGTTATCCGCCACCTCGGCTCCTCACCACTCAGCCCGGGGAAGCCGACCCTCGAGACCGAGGGCGCAGCAGCCCACGGGAAGACGGTCGGCGACGCTGAGCCCGGCCCTGGCCTCGACGGGTCGACTCACCTTCACCAACCTCATCGCCGACCTGGTGAGAGCCCGGAGCACCGACGACGCTCCGGGCAAGCAGGCATGGGTCCCCTTCTCGTGGCCATGACCAGTACACAGAAGCAGTGAGTAGGGCGGATGCCCGCTCACCCTGACAGCCTGACCACCAACCCGGCAGCGGTTCCCGGTGACCGCACTACCGTGTGGGCTGAGGGCCTGGATGCGGAGGCCGGGATTCGCAAGTGATCAGGCGTACGGCCGGAGCCGAGACCAACTGAGTGTGGGGGACGCCAGGGAGCCGGAGGTTGATGAAGCCGCCCTCGACCGCGAAGTCGATGCCCTTGGCGCGGCCGACGGGATGGCCGTCGGCGTCGGTGATGGTGTACCCGGACACGAGCTCGATCGAGCCCTTGCGCCACTCGCGGTTCACGCGGACACCTCCGGGAAGTCCAGGTCCGGCTGGGCAAGGTGGTTGAAGTAGTTGGACAGGGTGTTGAGTGCGATGTGGGCGACGATCTCGGCCAGCTCGGCGTCCGTCACCCCGGCCCGGCGGGCGTCGGCCAGCATGGTGTCCTCGATGCGGCCCCCGGTACGCATGACCTCGCGGGCGATCTGCAGCACCGCGTCGGCGTGCGGGTCGGTGTCGTCGGCGGCCTCGCGGGTGCGGGCCAGTTCCTCGTCGGTCAGGCCGAGCCTGCGGCCCCGGAGTGTATGGGCACTGACGCAGTACGTGCAGTGGTTCTCCTGTGCGGCCAGCAGCGCCAGCTGCTCGCGGAGGCGGGCGGTCAGGACGCCGCGTCCGAGGTGATCGCGCAAGGCCAGGTACCCGGCGAGTGCCGCCGGGCCGTTGGCCATCGCCGCGTACAGATTGGGCAGTCGGCCGAGCCGGCGGCGGGTCTGGTCGAGAAGCCCCGAGGGGTCGTCGGTGAGCTGTGGCATGCGTGGCACGAGTCCTCCAGATGGTACCGATCGGTTCCGTTTCCTGGATTCAAGACGGTACTGATCGGTTCCGTCATCGTCAAGATCGGGATAGCCTGGGCTCATGGCCACTCATGCACGCGAGCGTCTCCTCGACGCCGCCGAGGAACTCTTCTACGCCGAGGGCATCCGCGCGGTCGGCGTCGAACGCATCCTGGCCGAGTCCGGAGTCGGCCGGGCCTCCTTCTACCGGCACTTCGCCAGCAAGGACGACCTGGTCGTGGCCGTCCTGCAGCGACGCGACCAGGCCTGGCGCGCCTGGCTGGCCGAACGGGTGGACGCTCTCGGCGGACAACCCCTGGACGTCTTCCGCGCACTGGCCGAGCGCTTCGCCGGGGCGGATTTCCGCGGCTGTGCCTTCATCAACACCATGGCTGAGACCGCCGACACCGGCAGCTCGACCTACCGGATCGCCGCCGAGCACAAGGAGCGTGTCACCGTCTACGTTGCGGGCCTGCTCGCCAAGGGTGGTCACGCGGATGCCGAGGCACTCGCACGACGGTTCGTTCTGCTGATGGACGGAGCGATCGTCACCGCGCTGCGGGAGCGGACGACGGCTCCCGCAGCGGAGGCACGCGCGGTCGCAGCAGCCATGCTGGGCGACGCAGCATGACCCCAGCAACTGCCGGAAAGGAGACGTGCTGGGCGGGTCCGGCGAGCCGGTCGACCCGTCAACGCCAGGCGTGTATCGAGTGTGCTGGTCACAGCCACTCGGAGGTGGCCGCTGCGAAGACGGTTGCCTCGCAGCGGACCGCGAGCCCGTGATATCTCGTGGCCACGGCGCGGTGCCCTTTGAGGCGTTGCGGCCGCACTCGACTGTGTGCCGAGCCTTGCAGTCCTCCGGGTCGAACCGCGGCGGGCGACCGCAGCGGGGCCGACACGATCAAGATCCGCTTTGGTCACACGCCCGAGGCCGTCGGCGTACCCGGTCGGCTGTGACACGGCACCACGCGCCCGTCCCCGCAGGTCCGACATCACGCGCGACCGGCGCCGTCCGCACGCTCGGCTCCAGGATCGCGATCGGATCCGCCTCCGGCTTCGAGCCGGTCGATGAGGATCATCGCTACGTCGTCCGTCAGACGGCCATGGGTGTGGTGGTGCAGTTGCAGGTGCAGTTGTCCCAGGAACACCGGAGGGGAGGTACTGGCGCGTATCTGCTCCATGGCCCCGGGGAGGTTGAAGAAGTCGTTGTCGCGGTTGCGGGCTTCGATGACGCCGTCGGTGTAGAGCAGCAGGCGGTCGCCGGGGGCGAACGGGTGGCTCTCGGGCTTGGCGGGAGGGCCGGTCATGAGGTCTTCCAGGCCGAGCGGCGGCAGGGGGCAGCCGGGCATGAGGGCCTGGGCCCTGCCTTGGTGCAACAGCAGCGGTGGGGGGTGGCCGCGGTTGACCAGTTGCACCACGGGTTCGTCCGTTGGTACCTGGGCGATGAGCGCCGTGGTGAAGCCCTCCATGAGAGCTTCCTGGTCGAAGGCGCCCGGCACGGCGGCCTCCCGCTGAAGGGCGTCCGCGCAGCGATTCATGACTTCCGCCAGCTCGCTCTCGTGGTGCGCGGCTTCCCGGAAGGCGCCTAGCGCCACTGCGACCGCGTGTATGGCATTCAGTCCCTTGCCTCGGACATCGCCGACGATCAGCCGGACGCCGTGGGGCGTCTGCACGGCAGCGTACAGATCACCACCGATCTGTGCCCCCTCCTCGGCCGCCAGGCTGAGGCTGGCGGCCCGCAGCGCCCCCAGGCGTGCGGGGACCGGCCGCAGAATGACGTCCTGTGCTGCCACGGCGACCCGGCGGACCTGGTCGAGCTCGCTCTGACGGCGCGCCTGCACGGCGTTGCTGGTGATGAGGCCGGCCACGGACACCAGTGCAAGTGCCAGAAAGTTGGTGTAGACCTGGTGACTGCCCCATGCCTGGTTATAGGTCGCGGTGGTCACGCTGATCGCCAGCGCGAGAGCCGTCGCCGAGACCGTGCCCTTCGGGCCCATGGTCACCGCGGCCAGCGCCGGCGTCGCCACGAGTAGGGGGCCGGTGTAGATGTGGTGGGCAGGGGTGAACTCTATGACCAGCACGGCCACAGCGATCGCGAACGGCACACACCGCGCGAGCGAGAAGAGGATCCCGCTGCGCATCGGGTGCGGACCTTGGCCCGGACGCCCGCGCCTGACCGCTTGGCACAACGCTCCCAGCCGAGGAGATGAGCGAAAGCGCGACCGCATGGTGCCAGCCGCCTCCGGTTTCAGCTCCATACCCCTATCCTCACGCTCACACGTGGTGGACGCCTTGGTGTATCCCGGTCTCATGCGGTATCCCGAGGGGGTCGGCTGCCCGGGAAGCAGCGGGCTCAGCGAGAGCAAGTGCGTCTCTAGGCGGCGGCGCTGCCAGGAACATGGACCGTGCTTCTCGAGCGCGGTGTCCGGCTGACCACCGAGGCGCGTCCACTCGTCGCCGCAGCACGGGAGTCGCCGGCCGTCGTGGAGCAGGCGGAGACCGAGCCGGAGCACCGGCGCGGGATACCGGCCGAACGGTTCACCACCGCCGCCGTCGCGTCGGCAGCTCGCGGTCTGCTGCCCGGTGTCCTCGCCGACTTGGCCCTACGCCATCCGGAACCGGACGAACGGCGTCGTCCAGCGGACACAGGATCGCCCCGCCAGCCGCCGGAGGGACGGGCGGACCGCTTCGTCATCCCCACCCGGCCGGCCTGGCCTGCGGGCGACGAGACAGTCGTAGGCAGCCGCGGGAGCAGAGCCCGCCGGGTGTCGATCCGAAGGAGCGCAAGGTGCTCCTGGCAGTGACAGGATCGGTGCCATGAGCGTCGAGACGGACTGGGCGTATCGAATCGACGAGCCGCACGGCTCGCAGGGATGGCGGCCCTACGGCAGCCGCCCCGAGCGGTGGCGGGGGACGATCACCACCGACGACCCGCGGGAGAACGCCGAGTACGTCGCCGCCCTTGTCGTCACGGACCTGGTGACCGAATGGAAGAGGCACGGCATCGTCGAACAGCACGTGCGCGTGATCGTCTGGAAGGACGAGGAGGGCCACGGCCCTGAGGACGCGGCCTGCACCGTGGAGATCCAGCCCGATATCGATGCAGAGTGATACAGCGAGCGTGCCCCCCGATCCTCTTTCGCATCCGCTTGTCCCCCGGCCGCCGACCGGCATCGGATCTGGTAGGCGCGGGGCACTTCGACCATCGCGACCGTGCATGCCGGCGATCCTTGAAGAGCGACGCAATCACCCGTGGCGACCCACTCGGCTGTACGGCATCTCAACTTCAAGGGTCCGACCATGACCGGATCCGCCTGACGGCACCCGCTGACAAGACTCGCTTCATCACCGCTCCGAAGGGCGGAGCACTGCGACTGATCCCGGTAGCGAGTGACTCTCGCTGGTGAGCGGCGAGTTGGGACGAAGCACCCCGCCATGCTCGATGACCCGGTGATCTCGGAAGCCGGACCTACAGCAGGATGCGCAGGTCGAGTACGGGACCGGTGGCGTCGATTGGCGTCGCATCCAGTTTCTCCAGCACATGGAGCATCGGCTTGTTGCTCGCCGCCACCGCAGCGGCCAGCGTGTGGTGTCCCTCGCGGCGGGCGACGGTCGCCGCATGTTCGGCCAGAGCGGTGCCAAGCCCCCTGGCCTGCCACGCGTCCTCGACCAGGATCGCGAGTTCCCCCACCCCTTGCTGATCGGTGCGCATGACGTTGGTCATGGCGATGATGTGGTCCGTGCGCTCGGCCGGAGTGGTCACCAACGTGGTGCCGCGGTCTGGCCTGGACAGATGACGCCATTCGGCAGGTGAGAGCCCGGACTTGCCCGCGTGGTATCGCAGGGCTCGGCTGCCCAGTGAGCAACGGCGGTGCAGTTCCTGGACCGGCACCAGGTCGACGGGTGCCGCCTCCCGGGTCCGGGTGGCGGTGCCGTCGGTCAGCGTGATCGAGTGGGCGGCGTCTCGACGGCCGGCGTCGGGCATCGACGTTCTCCTCAATTGCGATCGTGACTGCCGCGCCGGGGTTCCCAAGACGCAGGCGCGGGCTGGCTACCGCAGCAGTCTTTTGCCGCCTCGAAGTCGGCTCAAGAGGACTTTACGTCACGTCGATTGCGCTGTGCATGCGCGCGATCACATAGCGAGACGAAAACATTGGGGTGTCGTGGCCCCCCGCCGCGTCGATGCTGAACACAGCTGCCGTCATCGCTCAAGGATTTACGCGGAAGACCGCCCGACCCTCGCCACCAGGACAGGCCGATGAACGTCCGC
Organism: Streptomyces sp. NPDC044061; assembly: GCF_056434305.1. Taxonomy (NCBI): domain Bacteria; kingdom Bacillati; phylum Actinomycetota; class Actinomycetes; order Kitasatosporales; family Streptomycetaceae; genus Streptomyces; species Streptomyces sp. NPDC044061. Next base: position 66,828 of record NZ_JBWKFL010000027.1, read on the forward strand.
ACTTCGCGTAAGCGACCCATCTTCGCAGTAGGTGTGCACCACTCAACCCGCTACTGGGGTTGGCTACGACCACGACGTCTACCGCAACCAGCGCCGCGCCCACGGCATCGTGCCCGCCATCGGCGCCGGGGCACCCGGCAGAGCGACAGGTCCAGCCCGGCCCCGACCTGGACCGTCTCTCCCCCCCGGTACTGCGTCGCATCGAGGCGGGGCGGCCGCCGGTGGTCTGGTCAGCCGTTCGAGGCTGTGTGGGACGCGTTCCGCATCCCCTGGGGAATCCTGCCCGCGCGGGTCGGAAATGACCCGGGGCTGACCCGGGCATGTCGTACCGCTTGCAGCTGGGGCGCCAAGAGGTAGCTCTGCTGGTGGAGGCGGATCCTCCGTGCGGATGACGCACCTCATCGCGGTCCGGACCATGGTCGAGTCATGTCGATCACGCGTTCCTTGGAGCGAGCAGTGCGTCCCGTCCCGCGCCGGGTATCCGGTCTCCGCCTGAGCAAGTGGCCTGGATACGTCGCTGGGGCTTGGGGGTCCCGTTCGCGGTACCGAGTTTCGTCTGGGCGACGGGCAGCACCTTCGGCGCGCAGTCGACGGTGTCGCCGTCGTTGGTGAGGCTCGCTCGCGACGGAGTGCCATGGTTCCTGACCGTCCTCACGGTAACCGGCGTTCTGAAGCTCTTCGGGGCACTGGTCGGCGTCGGCCCGACACGACAAGGGGGGTCGCGAATCAGCCGGCTCCTAGTGATCTGCGGCGCTGGTGCGGCCACCCTGCTCACTTGGCACGGTGGCCTCTTCGTCGTCCACGGTGTGCTGGTCGAGGCCGGGGCCGTCTCTGTGGAGCCAGATCTGGCTGGGCTGACTGGTTGGTACCTCTACCTCTGGGGGCCGTGGTTCATCGTCGGTGGTCTGGCCTTCGCCGGGGCCACCGCGCTGTACGTCCGCCCACGTGATGATCGACGCAAGTTGCGACTCCATGGAGTCGTGGGCGCGATCGGTGCCCTGGTCCTGTCCGTGACCTCGACGGATACCGGCATCGGTTGAACGTTGGCACGTAACTGGTGGTCGAGGAAGCCGGCAAAGTCCGGAGCGGCCCTGGGGCCTCTCCCTGGAGCATCAGCTGCCACCCGTTGCGGCGTACTGGAGGAGGAACTTGACGCTGCGCCAACCCGGATTCAGGGCGTGAGAGGTGTGTCGGGCATGAACTCGTCCGCGCGCTCACCGGTGACCAGGTAGACCACTCGCCGTGCGACCGAGACGGCATGGTCGGCGAAGCGTTCGTAGTAGCGGCCGACCAGCGTGACGTCCACGGCGGTCGCCACACCGTGCTTCCAACGGTCGTCCATCAGGTGCTGGAAGATCATGCGATGCAGCTCGTCCATGCGGTCGTCATCCTGTTCCAGCTGCAGCGCCGCATCGACCTCCTGCGTGGTGATCACTTCGGCGGCCTGGGCCATCAAGCGCTGCGCGAGCTGGCCCATCTCCAGGATCGTGCGGTGCAGATCGCCCGGAACGGCACGCTCGGGGTACCGCAGCCTGGCCAGCTTGGCCACATGCTGCGCCAGGTCACCGGAACGCTCCAGATCCGCGCTCATCCGCAGGGACGTGACGACGATCCGCAGGTCGGTGGCGACCGGCTGCTGCCGGGCCAGCAGGGCGATGGCCCGGTCCTCGAGCTCCCGCTGCAGGTCGTCGACCTTGGCGTCGGCCGAGATGACGCTCTCGGCAAGCGGCAGGTCGGCATCCAGGAGAGCGGTGGTGGCCCGGCCGATCGCGGAACCCACCAGCCGGGCCATCTCCACCAGACCGGCACTGATCGAGGCCAGTTCCTCGTGATACGCCTCCCGCATCGCGTTCCCTCCTGCAGGTGTGGGCACGTCCGTCGTCGCCTGCTGCCAGACTCGCACAGCTGGGCCGGGGACCCCTCCTCGCCCACTGTCGCGCGCCTACCGGTGACGACGACGGTGCCTATGGGTGTGCGGCTCGGCGCGATGACCGCGGCGGGGTAGTCGAGGCGGCCGCTGCCGGACGACCCGGGTGAACGCGGCGCACGAGCCCAGCGAGGCTCGGCATGTCACCGATGCTGCGGGCGCCATTCGAAGAGCAGGATCGTCACGTCATCCCGCAGCTGGTTGCGCTGGTAGTCGAGAATGGCGTGGATGAGCAGCCGCAGCACCTCGGCCGGGCGCTCGCCGGCGGCGTTGGAGCGGATGATGAAGTCGGTGAACCGGTCGAGGCCGAATTCCGCACCGTCTGCGTCGCGAGCCTCCACGACACCATCGGTGTAGAGCAGGACACAATCGCCCGGTTCCAGTGTGGTCTCGTGGACCCGTCGGGCTACCGGGGCGAGTGGGCCGGCCAGGCCGATCGGCGGCTGCGGGGGGCTGTCCAAGGCCCCGGTGAGCACCCGGTCGGCACGGATCAGCAGTGGTGGGGGGTGACCACAATTGACCCAGCGCAGCACTCCGGTCTCGGCATCGAGCCGACACAGCACGCCGGTGCAGAACTGCTCGGGCAGCCACCGGGCGAGCGCCTGGTCGACGGAACCGACGACGTGGGCCGGGTCGCCACCGCCGCGGCGGGCGTTCCGCGCCGCCGCCATGGCGACGGATGTGGTCAGGCCGGCGGTCAGATCATGGCCCATGGCGTCGAGGATCGTGGTGTGGAGGATGTTCTTGATGACCGAGTGATCGAAGGCGTCGCCGGCGACGTCGTACGCCGGTTCCATCACTGCGGTCGAGACGCACCTGCTGCTGCCGATGGTGCGGGGCGGCAGGAAGGCCCGCAGCATCTCGGCGGGCAACTGCATGGTCGCGGTGCGGGTGCGGGCGGCGAGCCAGTCGCTGTAGGCGCGCTTGGAGGTGATCAGCATGGCGAACAAATGGGCCAGCATCCGGCTGCGCCGCATCCGTATCCCGTCGAGCGAGGCGGTCCGCACCGCCAGCACGCCCAGCCGCTCGGCACCGTCGACCAGAGGCATCCAGACCATCAAGCCGTCGTCGGCCTCGGCCACTCGCGGGGAGACCGTGCGGTACGCCCAGCCGGCCGACGAGCGGTCCACCGGCAGCGGCTTCAAAGTCTCCTCGAGTGGGATGAGCAGCCGTTGTTGCAGGTCGACGAGGTAGATCAGGGCGGTGTCCAGGCCAAGGGCCGAGGCGCACCGATTCGCCAGGACGGGCAGTTCGACCGGCAGGGCCGTCTGCGCCTCGATGATCAGCTCCTCCAGCCGATTCTCGTCGATGGCGGTGTCGGGACCGGAGTCCGCGTGCGGTGGGTCCGACACGGGGATCACCCCTTCCGTGCCCAGTCTCACACCGATCCCGCCCTCTCTCACGTCAGGCAAGACCGCAACCAGGGCGAGAGCGGCGGCCAGGGCGGTCAGCCGAGCTCGACCGGGCACACCTCGTGCGCAGGCCTCCTCGCGGTACGCCGCCAAGGGCTACGTCCATGGCATCTCGCCCTTGCCCGACCGGCCATGACCACCGACCACGACGTAAACGCGCATCCTGAGCACCTCCACCGGCGCGGGGGTACTCCTGGCCCATCTCCCGCACTGCGCGAACCCACCCCACCGCCGGGTCCCCCCTCCAGCCCTGAGCGGGGGCGTCCGCCAAGAGGGTCACACGGCCGTGGCTGCCCGTGCGGCGCACGGCCTCGCCCGGCTCCTGGCGCTGCACTACCGCCTTGGCGCGGCGCGGGCGGCGTCGGTCAGGTGCGGTTCGGCGGCGTGTCCACAAGGTGATCCGCAGAAAATGGCCTACCCGGCCGAACTGACCAAGGTCTCGAAGCCTGAGCTGTCGCAGTAAGACACTGCGCGACCCTCGGCCCCGATGTCACCGCCGACCGCGTTGACGGTGTCATCGAGGATGCGGCTGCCACCATGTTCAAGGCCTTCCCGGTCAAGCCTTTTCGAGGCGTCGATGACCGCATGCCCTGCTGTTTCGGCGTCGTCGAACTCGGGCGACTGGTCACTCTGCCCGGCACCGGCACCGGCATCAGCCACGCTGGTTGCCGCGGCGTGCCTGGCGTCCTGCCAGGACCCCAGCTTGCTGCAGTAATCCCGTTGCCACTCCTTGGCCTGAGCCGGATCGTCCGACGAACAACTGCTCACGAGGACAGCGACAACAACAGCGGCCGCTGCTCTGCTGACTGCTCGTGTACTCCCACCGCTGTGCCGCATGGACGTGCCCTCCCGGAAGCTGCCGACACAGAGTATGGATCGCTAAGGTGTCACCCTGGGCCGATCTGCATACGTCGTCAGCGCCTGCTCGGCGAGGAGTGAGTGCACGCCCAACCCGGCGAACCCATGCGGACACAGCACTGGGTCCGGTCTTCCGAATCTGGTCGGAATGGCCGGGAGGGGCAGGTCGAGACCCGGGGTTTCCCGTCCTCCGCGGCGACTGACCGTTTCGCTACTGCTCGTCGCGCAAGGCGGGCCGTTTGCCGATCTCGGTCTTGACCGTCTCGTGCAGCTCCTCCGACGTGAAGCCGAGGTTGCGCAGGATCTGCGCGGCCGCGCTGTCCTCGACGCGGATCAGGCCCAGCAGCGAGTGTTCCGTGCCGACCCAGTCGTGGCCGAGGTCGGTCGACGCGCGGCGTGCCTGCTCGATGACCTCCTTGGTCTCCGGCCGGAACGCGATGTGCCCCCGCAGCGCCTTCTCCCCGGCCGGCGGCATCGCTTCCTCGATCGCGTCGCGGATGCGTTGCTCCGACTCGGTCTTCGCCACCAGTACCTCGTACGCCAGGCCCCGCGGTTCACCGAGCAGGCCGAGCAGCATGTGTTCGGTGCCGATGAAGTCGTGCTTGTGCGTTCGGGCGGCCTCCTGCGCCAGCACGATGCTGTGTCGGTTCAGGTTGGTGAACCGCTCGAACGGGGCGGGCGTGTGGCGTTGCTGGGCGGCCTGTTTGGACACCCCGATGGCGTCGCCGATCTCGGTCCACGACGCACCGGTCTGCTTGGCCTTGCTGACGTAGTGGTCGATGAGCTGGTCACCGAGGTCGGACAGCGTCTGGGCACGAAGTCGCGCCTCGCTGATGCGGGCCAGTTCGTTGGCGTCGGGAAGTTCCTCATCGAGACGGGCGATCAGGTCGGCGAGGTTGATGTCGAGTGGGCTCATGCGTCAATCGTAAGTTGACGATGGGCTCGCCGTCAACTTGTAATTGACGCTCATTCGGGTGCGCTCCCGTCGCTTCGTGCGATGATCACGTCTCGCCGCTCGGGGAGATCTGACCGAGGCTCAGTGGGCGCTGCTGGAGCCGCTGTTGCCGAAGGGCATCAAGTCTGGGCGCCCGCCAGTGCACACCAAACGGCAGCTGATCAACGGGATACGGTTCCGCACTGGGACCGGCATACCGTGGGGGGACCTGCCCGAGCGCTATAAGCCGTGGGGGCGGTGTACGGACCTTTCCGCCGCTGGCAGCGCGACGGCACCTGGCACCGGATCCTCGAACAGCTCCAGGCCCGGTCCGACGCGAAAGGTCTGATCACCTGGGACGTCTCGGTGGACTCCACCATCGCCCGCGCCCACCCGCACAGCTTGGGTCAGGACGGCCGCGCACCCGGCCGGACAAGGTCCGCGCCGACAAGGCGTACGGCTCCCGAGCGAACCGCGGTTACTTGCACCGAGGCGGGATTCGCTGCACCATCCCGGAGAAACGCGATCAGATCGCCAACCGCGATGAGCGTGGTTCTCGCGGTGGGCGTCCGCCGAGGTTCGACCCGGCCGACCGCAAAGAGCGCCACGCGGTGGGGTGCGGGATCAATCGTCTCAAACGCCACCGCGCGGTCGTCACGAGAGACGACAAGCTTGCCGTCCGCTACGAATCAACCGTGCCGGTCGCGGCCATCAATGAGTGGCTGTGACCAGCACTCTCGCAACACGCCCCAGGACTGCGGAGCCGTGCACTTCAGATTCGGTCTCCGGGCCGGAGCCTCAGCACTTGGCCAGAGTGCGGCCGAGGAGGAGGAGCAGGTGGTCCCAGTGAAGCTGCAGTGCGGCGGGGTTGAAAGCGTCGGTGTCGGCCATGGTGAAGCCGTGGACGGTGTCGGGGTAGATCTCAGAGGTGTAGTCGACACCCGCGGCGTCCAGAGCCTGGTTGAGTTCGCCGAGGACCTCGGGCGTCAGGTCGGTTTCGGCGTGGCCGAAGTGGACCTGGGCGGTGAGGCGGCGCAGGCTGTCGGGCCCGGCGGCGCCCACGGGGGCATGGAATCCGGCGACGGCGGCCACCTCGCCGGGGTGGGCCGCGGCGGTGCGCACTGCCAGGAGGCCTCCTATGCAGTAGCCGGTCACCGCGACGGGTCCGGCGCTGGCCTCGGGCTGGGTGGTGAGGAATCTGACGTAGGCGTCGGCGTCGCGCAGGGTCCGTTCGATGGTATGTGTCTCAATCAGGGGCATCAGCCGACCCATGACCGCGGTCCGGGCCTCTTCTCCGATGTGCTCGGGAAGTTCGACCACAGGTGCCGGGCCGTGCCGGTAGAAGAAGTTGGGGACGAGCACGTAGTACCCGTGGCCGGCCAGTTCGCGGGCCATCTCCCGCAGCACGGGCCGGATGCCGAAGCCGTCCGCGTACATCAGCACCCCTGGGTGCCGCTCGCCGTCGTCGGGGAAGGCGGCGAAGGCATCGGCCTGGCCGTCCGCGGTGGGAATCTGCAGCATCTTGGTGGGCATGAACTCTCCTGTCGTGGTTGATGTGTCCTGTGATCAACACGACGAAGGCGGAGCCCGCGCAGCAGCGCAAGATCCTTGATCGAACAGCGGGCCCTCACTGGCCCGTTCGGCGCTCAGAAGAGCACCGGGTCACCGATCCGTGTGTGGCGCGATGCCGTCCCGGTAGTCATCCCCACAACCTAGTCCACCGAACGGCCTGGCCGCGCCTGCGGGTGGACCGCGACTGAGTGCGAGCCCCGCGAAGGATGCGTGGAGTTTCCCGCCGGAGCACGGCCCTTCGCAGCTGTGGCTTGGAGTCTCGGCGTGCGGGGATGAGCCGCCAGGGGCTACAGCCGGCCGCCGCACGCCGCCCGCTAGCATCCTGTCGCATGACGAGGCGGGGGTCGCGGCTGGGTGCCGTGGCGGGGGTGGCGTTGCTGGCGGCGGTCTGCGCCTCCGGTCCAGAACGCCCGCAGGTCATCCGCACGGCGTCGGACCTCGGCCCCCTTCCGGCCGACCGCTACGACTACACGCCGCGGGACCATCAACGATCGCAGCGGGCATCGGCATTGCTGGTCCGTCGGTGCATGGCGGAGCACGGCCACCCGGACTTCCCGCTCGACCCCCGCTACCCCAGCGACCCCGTCGTCGCCACCGCGGTGAGCACCGACTACGGCGCCCTGGATCTCGCCACCGCCCGCCGCTGGGGTTACGGCTGGGACCCGGCGAAGTCCCTTGCCCTCAAGCCGAAGGGCCGCCGGATGACCTACGCCGAGTATGCGGACATGCCCGCCTGCAACGCTGAAGCCACTCGGCGGCTGATGCGCGGCATCGACCTCAGGCGGGACTGGCTCTACGCAGGCACACGGGCGATCGAGATCGACAAGGCGGTCAAGCGCGACCCGCGCCTCCGTGCGGCCTGGGACGTGTGGTCCCGATGTGTGGCAGAACAGGGATTCACCCGCTACCCCGATCCCGGCGCGGCGTACACCGACGACGCCTGGAAGCGGGACGGTGACGGCAACACCCGGCATACGCGGCGGGAGCGGGCCACCGCCGTCGCGGACGTCACGTGCAAGCGCCGCCACCACACGGCCGAGCTCTGGCACGCGGTACGGGCGCAGAAGCAGGCCGTGGACATCACGCGGCACCAGGACCGCTACGCGGCCGGGCTGCGGGCACTGCGGACGTACCGGGCCAACATCGCCGAGGTGCTGCGCAAGCTCGGCTAGCGGGCGCGCCGACGCAGCACCGTGCGTCCCGCGAGCGCAAGACGCGGCAGCCGCCCGCCAGACCCAGACGAGCGCGATGGACAGGCTCTTGATCTCGTTGCAGGTGAGGGGTCTCAGTCCGTCCGTTTTCGGGTTGCCGGCGTGTTCGTCGGCGCGGACGGCGGTGAGGAAGGCATGGGCGAGCATCGCGAGGGTGCCCCAGCGGTGCCAGGGCCTCCACCGTCTGACCTGGTGTTCTTCCAAGGCGGCCAGGCCTCTGCCGGACTGGAAGGTCTCCTCGACGGTCCATCTGCCGCTTGCCGGCCTGAAGCCGCCGAGCGCGGGCCGTGGAGCCGCCGTCGCGTGGGGCGAGGTCGGCCGGCTCTCGGACGGGCCGCCACGGCCGTGCCGGGTTCACGGACGCACGGTTCCGCACACCCTCCATGCGCCCCGGCCGGAACCGGTCACCGGTCCGGGCTATTCTGGCCGGCGTACCTGGACACGGGGTGCCCTCGCACGAGGGCTGAGATCACACCCGTTGAACCTGAACCAGTTAGGACTGGCGGAGGGATGTCGTATGTCGTTGCCGTATGCCCATGAAGAGACGGCTGTCGCCGAGGCGCGGCGCGTCTTCGACGGCCGGATGCCGACGGCGCCCGGGGATCTGCGGGTGGAGGCGCGCGGCATCACGCCGGTGCCCGAGGACGCTCGCTACGGCAGCCCCCGGCGGCTGTTCACCGTGTGGTTCGCCCCCAACCTGACGATGACCGGTGTGTTCACCGGCACCGTCGGGGCGGCCCTCGGACTGGACTTCGCCACGGCGCTGCTCGCCGTGGTGCTCGGCACCCTGCTCGGTGCGGTGCCCACGGCCTACCTGGGGACCTGGGGCAGCCAGACCGGGGCGGGCCAACTGCCGCTGGCGAGGTTGGCCTTCGGACGGGTCGTCGCCCTGCCGGGCGCCCTGCAGTGGCTGTCGTCCATCGCCTGGGACGCACTGATCGGTCTGTTCGGCGGGGACGCGCTGGCCCAACTGTTCGGCTGGCCTTTCTGGTTGGGTGTCCTGGTGATGCTGGCGGCCCAGGGGGTGCTGGGCGTGATCGGATACGAGGCGATCCACCGCCTGCAGACGGTGATGACCTTCGCGCTCGCCGCCTCGTTCGTCGCGTTGGCGGTGAAGCTCGTGCACGGCACCCAGCCCGCGACGGCCGCGACCGTGCAGGGCGCCGACCGGGCGGGCGCGTTCGTGCTGACCTGCACCATCGCTTTGAGTCTCGCCCTCTCGTGGGCCCCGTACGCCAGCGACTTCAGCCGCTACCTGCCACGGACGGCGTCCCGTCCACGCATGTTCTGGTGCACCCTGCTCGGCGTCGGCGTGTCCTTCGTCGCGGTACAGGCACTCGGCCTGTGGGGCGCGGCGCAGTTCACCGACCAGACCGCCCGCGGTGTGGACCGGCTTCTCGGCGGGGGCGCGCTCGGCGCGTTCGGACTCCTCGCCGTCGCTCTCGCGGCGCTGTGCAGCAACGCCATGAACGACTACAGCGGGTCGCTGGCGCTGCAGACCGTCGGCGTGCGGCTGCCACGGCCGGTCGCCGCCGCGCTCGCCGCGGTGCTCGGCTTCCCGCTCGTGCTGTGGATGCACGCCGCCGACACCACCGCCCGCTTCCAGAACGTGCTGCTGTTCGTCGGCTACTGGATCCCCGCGTTCGTCGCGATCGTGATCGTCGACTGGGTGGCCCGCACGCGGGCGCGCGGCGGCCGTCCGATCGATCTGAAGACGGAGGAGGCCGACCCGCAGCCGTGGTGGCCGGCTCTCACGGCGTTCATCGTCGGTTTCGCCGCTTCGGTGCCGTTCATGAGCACCACCCTGTTCGTGGGCCCGGTCGCCCGGGCCCTGCACGGCGCCGACCTCGCCTACCCCGTGGCGTTCCTCGCGGCCCTGCTCGTCTACACGCCGTTGCGGGCGCGGCGACAGGCGCCGTCTCCGGTGAAGCAATGACCGCTTGACCGGCCAAAGGTGGCCACCTCGCTCACTGCCCTGCCGTACGGGGGTCGAGGTCCGACGAATGGCGCGTTGTTCCCGAGCAGCCTGCTCCTGTCAGGTCCCGCCCACGATTCCGGCCCGAGCCTGGATCGAGTCAGTGCCACTGTCAGCAGTGAAACGGCCGACGCCACGGCGTCTCCCCCCTCATTCGCCGCCCCAAGCCTGTGTCCGCACGAGCAGGGCACGAGGGCGCTGAGCTGGGCCGCAGCGGGAAGCGGCACTGAATTCCCGGCGTCGCAAACGGCGGATCACCGTCCACTATCGTGGCTCCGCGTGACCCACAGCGAGATCGAGATCACCGCAGCGTTGGTCCGGCAGCTGCTGCGCGAGCAGCACCCCGACCTGGCCGATCGCCCGGTGCGGCTCGGTGCGCGTGGCTGGGACAATCAATTGTGGCGGCTCGGCGACGACCTCGCCGTCCGGCTGCCCTGGGCGACGCGGTCCGCGGACGCGCTGCTACGCAAGGAGCACGCCTGGCTGCCCACCCTCGCCCCGTGTCTTCCCCTGCCGGTCCCCGTCCCCCAGCGCCTCGGCGAGCCCTCCGAGCGGTTCCCGCGGCCTTGGATCGTCACCACCTGGGTGCCGGGCACGCCCGCAGACCGTGCCCCCGCCACCCGCGCCACGGAGGCGGCCGACACCCTGGCAGCGTTCCTGACCGCTCTTCACCGACCTGCCCCCGACGGGGCGCCCAGCGGCCGCGACCGTGGCGGACCGCTGACCGACCAGGCCGAGGGATTCGCCCAGATCCTGACCTGGGCCACCGAGTCAGGGCTGATCCCTGACCCGGACGCCGTCCGCACGGTCTGGGAAGACGCCGTCACCGCGCCCGAGTGGGCGGGCCCGGCGCTGTGGCTCCACGGCGACCTGCACCCGGCCAACGTCCTCACCGCGGACGGCACCTTCTGCGGCGTGATCGACTTCGGCGACCTTTTCGCGGGCGACCCGGCCTGCGATCTCGCAGCCGCGTGGATACTGCTGCCGGAGGGGTCCGTCGACCGCTTCTACGAGGCCTATCAGCCGGCCGCGGACACGGCGACCCGACGCCGCGCCCGCGGCTGGGCGGTGTTGAAAGCCCTCGCCTGCATCTCCATCGGAGAGGCAGGCGTCCATGGCCGTCCGGGTGGCAAGCGCACCTGGGGCCCACCCGCCCACGCCGCGCTGCGACGCCTCACCACGACGATCCATCGCCCCAGTTCCCCAGCGCCAAAGAGATGACCTGCATCACTCAACTTCGGTGACACTGCTCAACCTTCACTGACGCAGGACAACCGAGAGGGAGAGGGGTGCACCAGCTCACTGCCGGTCCGCGCCGATCCCCGACCGGCTCGTCTTCGACCGGCCCGGCACCTCCTGCCCGGTTGCCCGTTGGTGCAGCTCCGCGCGTAGCCCGCTCAGCTTCTGCGGGTCCCGCTTTCCGCCGCCGCTGCGGCCTCTCCGTCCGCTCGGCGGTCAGGTCCTCCTGGCCGCGGCCCGATCGGTGGCCTTCAGGCTCCCTTCGAGGAGCTTCACGCGGTCGATGACATGGGTCGCCTCGGGCAGCGCCTCGGACGTGGCGTTGCCACGGGAGCGTCAGGCGCTTGTGCTGAAAGGCCCTCCTGACAGCCATGCTCACCGGGGACGGCCCACCCGCTCGGCGGACTGCTGGACGTTGTCGGGCACGCTCACCCGCCTACCGCCGCCGGGTACCAGTGTCCGTATGATCCGTGCCCCCGTCAGCACGGCCGTGACGTGCAGCGTCACGGCGACCGCGACGTTCTCCGGGTAGCCGACGTCGCTCGGGTGCACCAGCGCCACGTACACCGTCGCCGGCAGCCTCCAGCCGCTCCACGCGAACATCGAGCCCGATCCCAGCCACGCCGACGCGAGCAGGAGCGGATACGGCAGCCGGGTCGACCGGCGCCGGACGAGAGCCAGTACGGCGGCGGACGCGGCGAGGGCCCAACACGCGCTGACCCCGACCAGCACATGCCAGCCGGCCGGCCGCTCATCGCGGTGCGCGATGCCCAGGGTGCCACCGGCCGCCCAGTAGAGCCAGGCCAGGCCGGTCACGGCACCGGTTACAGCGGGCCACAGCGGTCCCGAGGAGGGGCGGGTACGGGGTCGCTGCGGCCGGCGCAGCGCGTGGGGCCAGCGCCGCCACACATAGGCGGGAAGCGCGATGGCCAGTGCGATCCCGGTTCCCACGAAGCTGCACTGGAGCAGCACCGCTTCCCAGCCCGGCATCGACGCTTCGCCCCGCGAGCTCCCTGAGCCCCCCGAACTCCCCGTCCTGGAGTTCACCAGCGCGCCGACGACGACGAACGGCAGGATCGACACCAAGAACCCCGACCCGACCCAGGCGGAGAATCCCACCAGCCGGCCGGGGATCCGCATCCCCCACGGCCGTACCAGCGCCAGCCCCAGCGTGATCCCGGCCGCAGCCATACCGATCGTGACGATGTTGAGCACCAGCCACCCGCCCAGGCTGAACCCCCGTCCGACCGGCAGCAGCCCCAGTGACGAACCGACCACCCACGACACCTTGATCACCAAATACGGGACGAGGGCCGCCGCCGCCCCGTACGCCGCCGCACGCCCGGTCCGGTCCCAACGCTCCACCACGTCTCCCTCCGCTGGGGATCCCCATGCTCCGGCGCCCGCACACCCCTCGGCATCAGCCCCCAGGCGCACCCCGCTCCCCCGCTGGTCCAACTGGCCCCTCCGCCCTGCGGACCACGCCACATGCGTACGACGACGTTTGCGGCCCGAGTCGCGTGCAGGTGCCCGAGCATCCCGAACTCAGCGCAGGTGACGATCAGCAGCCGGAAATCGGGCATACCCCCGTAAACTCGCCCGCACCGAAGCCCTGGCCGAGCAGACCGCAGCCGACTGAACGCCCCGCGCGTGGCCGACCCCGGAGCCGACGGGGTCGGCAGCAGGGCGAGATCAGCCGTTGACCTCCCGCGCCACGCGCTCCAGTCGGCTCCGGTGGCCCTCCCACCAAGCCTGATCCCCTGGTGGCATGTTGTCCTTGCCCTGCAGGTATCCGACGGATCCGTCGATGAGCTCTCGCACGATGTCGGCGTGGCCGGCATGCCGCTGGGTGTCGGAGACCACACGCACCAGGATGTGGTGCAACGTCACCTCTCGGCGTTCCTCCGGCCACCACGGGACGTGACCGATCGCGTCGAGCGTCAGCATCGCGATCGTGCTGTCGGAGTGCTCCCACGCCTCGCGATACAGTCCGACGATCTGTTCCCGTGATTCGTCTACGGTGGCCCACATGTCCGAGTTGGGTTCCGACTCCTCGGTATACCACCAGGACGGCGGCTCCGCGTTGAAGAACGGCCGTCCGAACGTGTCGCCGAAGTACGCCAGCTCCACGCCGGAGACATGCTTGACCAGCCCCAACAGGTTCGTGCCCGTGGGGGTCAGCGGACGGCGGATGTCATACTCCGAGAGCCCATCGAGCTTCCAGACCAGGGCATCACGCGCCTCTTGCAGGTATCGGAGAAGGTCTGCCTTCGGGTTCGGTTCGGTCATGCCGGGCAGTTTTCCACCTGGCACTGACAGCCGGAGGTGACATCAACAGTCACTGACATCGATCTTGCCGGCGATGTACAGGGAAGCGAATGCCAAGCACAGCGCTGTTTCCGTGCGCCGCGGGAACAGCCGATCCGGCCAGCACTGTTGCACCAGCCGAGGGACCGGCGCCGCGCGGGCCGGGACGAGAGAGGTCACAAGATCGTCCGCTCCGGCGCGATCCGGGACCTCGGATCCGCCATGTGCCCGGTCGCCCGATATCGGGGCGACCACTTGTGCTCGTGCCGCAGACTCGGACCGACGCTTTTTCACGCAGGAGGACTCATTCATGACTGACCGACCCTTGACGCTCATGGCTGTGCACGCCCACCCCGACGATGAGGCCACTGGAACGGGAGGTGTCCTCGCACGGTACGCGGCGGAGGGCATCCGCACGGTCCTCGTGACGTGTACCGACGGCGGTTGCGGTGACGGACCCGGGGGTGTCAAGCCGGGCGATCCCGGGCACGATCCGGCAGCTGTCGTCTTGATGCGGCGTCAGGAACTCGAGGAGAGCTGCGAGATCTTGAAGGTCAGTCATCTGGAAATGCTGGACTACGCCGACTCCGGAATGATGGGCTGGCCGACCAACGACGCCCCTGGATCCTTCTGGCGGACACCCGTGGAAGAGGGCGCTGCCCGACTTGCGGAACTCTTTCGCCGTTACCAACCTGATGTGGTCGTCACCTACGACGAGAACGGCTTCTACGGCCACCCCGACCACATCCAGGCCAACCGCATCACGATGGCGGCACTGGCGATGACCGAGCCGACACCGAAGGTGTACTGGACGACGGCGCCCCGCTCGATGATGCAGCGGTTCGGGGAGGTCATGCGCGAGTTCGGTGCGGACTGGGAGGAGCCGGATCCCGCCGAGGCCGCCGCGATGGTGGAGATCGGGCTCCCCGACGAGGAGATCACCACCTGGGTGGACACCAGCGCCTTCGGCGGTCAGAAGTTCGATGCACTGGCCGCGCACGCCAGCCAGGGCGAGAACATCTTCTTCCTCAAGATGGGCCAGAAAAGGTTCACCGAGCTGATGGGCGTCGAGACCTTCGTACGTGTCCAGGACACCACCGGCGCGACCGTGCCCGAGAACGACCTCTTCGCCGGACTGCGCTGACCCGCCCGCCTTACTCGGTTCAGCTGGGCCGCGATCGCGGACACGACAGCGGCCGGGCAGTGCCCTCGGGGGGCCTGCCCGGCCGCGTTGCGCCGCCTCCCCCCTCGGGTCAGCGGTCCGCGTTCGAGGCTGCGTCCCGCTCGGCCGCGGAGGCGGCCGACTCGGCCGCGTTCACCTTCTGCTCCATCTGCGAGTAGCCCGAGGGCGTGGCCGCCGGGGCCTGCGGCGACGCCGCGTCGTGACCGGAGCAGCCGACGGCCAGGGCGGCCAGCAGGACCATCGGCACCACCGCGGTCCGTGCGCGCATCAACTTGCCTCCCTGCCGCCGTCGTTGTCCCGGCACCACGTCCTGACCTGGTCGAGGTCCTTCTGCCGCTGCTTGAGGGTGGGCACCAGCGCCTTGCGGGTCTTCAGCCGGTCCTGGAGGAACGTGGCGATCTCGGTGTGGCCCGCCTTCTCTGCGTTGGCCACGCGCCGTTCCAGCCGGGCCACCGAACCCCGGGTGCCTGCCCCGGCGTCCAGCCGCTTCAGCGCCCGGTCGATGCGCCGGTCGATCCTCGGCACCCGCTTGCACAGCGCCTTGGCCCCGTCGCCGGTCGGTCCCGGTGTGGGGGAACTGTCGGCCGTGGCCGTGCCCGTGGCGCCCGCCAGCAGCGCTGCCGTGGCGAGCCCAGCCAGCAGGTTGCGCCGCCTTCGCCGGATGTCCATCGCATGCCTCCGTTCCCGGGCGGACCACTCGTCCGCCCGTCCCGCGGCAGGTTAGGAGTCCTCTTTGGGGAAACCTTGTGACCGGTATGTACCGTTTGTCCGATCAACCAGCCGCGGCGGTCGGGCAGTTCTCCCTCCCCGGCCGGCAGCCGCACCTCGAAGCGTGCCCCCGTGCCGCCCGGTGCGCCGCCGACCGTCACGGCGCCCCGGTGCAGTGCGGTCTGCTGGGCCACCAGCGTGAGGCCGAGCCCGGAGCCGGCGCCGGCCGGGCCGCGCCGGAACCGTTCGAAGATCCGCTCCCGGTCCTGCTCCGGCACTCCCGGTCCGCCGTCGTCCACCGTGAGCACGATCCACTCCCCCACGCGCCGCAGACCCACCGTCACGTTCACCCGCCCTCCCGCGTCGGCTCCGTGCGCCACGGCGTTGGCCAGCAAGTTGTCGAGCAGCAGCCGCAGTCCCGGTTCCCAGCCCCGCACGGTGACCCCCGCCGGGGCGTCCAGCACGATCACCGCACCGGGCACACGGCGCCGGGCCTCGGCGACGGCCGCCTCCGCGATCTCCGTCAGGTCGGCGGTGCGGAACGCCTCCGCCTCCACCAGGTCCCCGCGCCCGAGGTCGCGCAGCATCACCAGCAGGCCCAGCAGCCGCCCGTATTCGCCGCGCAGATCGGCGACGACCTCCGTGCGGTCCAGGAGCTGGTCACGGGTGAGGACGAGCCCGGCGTCGCGGGCCAGTACCTCCAGCAGCTCGAACTCGCGCCGGGTGAGGTCCAGTGGGCATCCGCCACGCCGTACGGTGCGGGCGGCCGGGTCGATCAGCAGGTCCGCCACCCGCACCGCCTGTTCTTGGGCGGCGGGCGGCCGGCGCCGCAGCAGCGCGCGCAGCCGCAGCACAGGTTCCTGCAGGGCGAACGGCTTGACCAGGTAGTCGTCGCCGCCGGCCTGCAGGCCGGCTATCCGGTCGGCGGTCTCGTCTGGCGCGGAGAGCATGAGCACCGGCAGATCCCGGCCGTCGGCCCGCAACCGCGCGCACACCTCGATGCCGCTCATCCCGGGCATCGACACGCCCAGTACGAGCACGTCGGGCGGGCCGTCCGCGACGGCAGCGAGCGCGCCGAGCCCGTCGGGCGCGGTGCGGACCGCGAAACCGCTCAGCCGCAGCCCGCGCTCCAGTGACCGCCAGATGGCCGCGTCGTCGTCCACGACCAGGACCGTCCCGGGGGGGGCCGTCCCGCCCATGCGCGCCTCCCTCGCTCGCCGTCAGCGCCCGGCCGGCCAGGGGATCCACGTCCGCCGTCAGCGCCCGGCCAGCGTAGGAGCCTCCCACGTCCGCCGTCAGTGCCCGGTCAGCGTAAGGCCCGGCTCCCTTCCGTCGGCGACCTCGGTGGAGTGTCCCCTCGTTGGCCGGATCACGTACGTTCAGCGCGATCTGCCCGTGGCTGGCGACGGTCCACAGGGCCCGCCACCGGCGGTCCACCGGCCGCCGGAAAGACCGCTGCGTTTCGCGGTCTGCCCCCTGCCAGGAGTGGTCAACCCGTGATGTCCGCGGCGTCGCACCGCAACCGCAGTGGCCGAAAATATGTCTCTCAACGCGTGCCGGAAGCGCCGGAACGAGTGGGATGTCGGTCGGCACAGCGGATCTGGGGGGACGGAATGAACGCATGGGCGGTGCCCGGATACACCGAGTCGCTGGAGCTCGGATCCGGGGCGAGCGGACGGGTCGTACTGGCCGTGCACGAGGGGACCGGCCTTCCGGTCGCGGTGAAATACCTCAGCGAGTCACTGCGCACCCGGCCGGGATTCGTGCACGAGTTCAGGGCCGAGGCGCGGCTGCTCGGCGGGCTGGAAAGCCCGTACGTCGCCGGGTTGTACGAGTACGTCGAGAGCCCGGACGGCGCCGCCATCGTGATGGAGCTGGTGGACGGCGTCTCCTTGCGGGCCCTGCTGGCCAGGGAGGGTCCGCTGGATCCCGAAGCCGCGCTCGTGATCCTCAAGGGTTCCCTGCTCGGCCTGGCAGACGCGCACCGCATGGGCGTCGTCCACCGCGACTACAAGCCGGAGAACGTCCTGGTCGTGCCGGACGGCTCGTCCAAGCTCGTCGACTTCGGGATCGCGGTGGACACCGGCACCAGTGTCGGCGTCGCGGGAACCCCCTCCTACATGGCCCCGGAACAGTGGACCGGCGCGCCGGCCTCTCCCGCGGCCGACGTGTACGCGGCCACGGCCACGTTCTTCGAGTGCCTGACGGGCCACAAGCCGTACTCGGGTGACAACATCGCCGAACTCGCGCTGCGGCACGTCGATGCGCCCATCCCCACCGACGAGGTCCCCGAGCCGGTGCGCGCACTGGTGCGGCGCGGCCTGGCCAAGGACCCGGAGGAGCGGCCCACGCACGCCGAGGCGTTCGTCTCGGAACTGGAGGCGGCGGCCGGCGCCGCCTATGGGCCCGACTGGGAGGAACGCGGCCGGGGACGGCTCGCCGCGCTGGTCGCACTGCTGCCGCTGCTGTTGCCCTCGGCACGCAAAGCCCCGCGGACCATGACGGACACCGCACGCACGGTCCTGGCCCAGGGAGCGGGCCACGGCCCGGCTCGGTCGTGGCTCCCCGGCCGGGCGGGGATGCTGGTGTCGGCGGCGGTCGTGCTCCTGGGCATCCTCCTTACCTACGCCGCCCAGCACGGCCGGGCAGCGGATCCGCAGCAGACGGCTGAGGCCCTCGCCACCACCAGCGCCCAGCCCGGCGTGACGTCGCGGGGTCCCACCGCACCGACCTCGTCGGCCCACGCCTCCCCGTCCCCGACCGCCACTGTCTCCCCCAGCCTGTCGCCTTCGGGCGCACCGTCTCCGGACACCACCGGCACCGGCGAGCCTTCGATGTCCGTCACCACGACTCCGTCCGGGGAGACGACGCCCGGCGGGGCGACCACCGACGCGACACCGACCAGCGCCTCCCCCACCGCGCCGGCCCCTCCCGCGGTCAAGGACGTCGCGGTCTCGGCCTTCCGGCAGACGGGTCCGTCCACCGCCACGGCAACCGTCGACATCACCACGGACGGCACCGGGCCGGTCTCCATCACCGTCTCGTGGTTCACCAGCGATTCCGCAGGAGCGCTCCGCACCCCGGACGGTGCGCCCCAGACCTTCGAACGCAGCGGCGCCACCCAGTACTCGCTCCCCGTCGAGCACACCTTCCAGAACAAGGGGTGCTACTGGGTGGTGCAGGCCACGACGACCCCGGCCGCCGCCGACGGCGGCGCCTCGCAGCAGCTTCTGACCAGGCAGTGTGACCTCCGATGACCACTCAGAACGACCGCACCCCGGCACCTGCCGACGACTCCGAGCCCACCCGTGTGCTCGACCCCACCGACGAGCCCACCCACGAACTCGACCCCAGCGACGAGCCCACCGACGAACCCACCCCCGAACTGGACCCCACCGACGAGCCCACCCGCGTACTGGACCCCAGCGACGAGAAGGCCCCCACCCTCCACCTCGCGCCAACCACCCAACACCCCCCGGTCCGCGAAGCCGGCCCGAACGACGCCGAGTACAGCGCCACCGTGCTGGCCAGCCACTGGATTCAGCGGCCCGAGCCCGACGACACCGACACCCTGCCCGCGCCGCCCGGCACACAGATCACGCCGACCACATCATCGACGCAACCTGATCGTGTCGAAGGCACCGTGCTGCGTTTCGGCCCGGGAGTGACGGCCGCCGTCGTGCACCGCACCGAGAGGACGCTGCCCACGGGGCCAGCGGCCCCCGCGCCCTCGCGTCGGCGCCTGCGCAGACACGCGCTGCCCGCGCTGGTACTGGTCTGCGTCATCGCGTTCCTGGCCTGGCAGCACCTGCAACCGGCAGTCGGGGTGCGCGCGGTGGCGGGCGCCGTCCGGCCGACGACCGTCGGCTGCGACGGCACCGCGGACATCGTCGGCCTGGTCACCACGAACGGCCGGGCGGGCACGCTCTCCTACCGCTGGCGCCGAAGCGACGGCACCGCCTCGGCGGTCCTGCGGGAAACGGTGGCCCGAGGTCAGCGGCAGGCACGGCTGCACCTCCTGTGGACCTTCCGGGGCAAGGGCCACTACAGGGCACGAGCCGAACTGCGCATCCTCACTCCCACCCACCGCACGGTGGCCACCCACCTCACGTACGACTGCCCCTGACCAGCTGGGCGTGACGACCAGTGGAGTCCACGTCGCCGGACAGGCGAACGAGCCGGCCACGCCGGTCCTGGGCTCACCTCATCTGCCGGCGGGTCTGTTTCACCTCGCTGTCGACGGCCCAGGCGTCGGCAACCGGTCCGAGGTGGCCGAGCTTGTCAGGGTTGATCACCGAGCGGATGTGCTGGATCTGCCCGTCGAACACGTCGAGGGCCAGAGCATGGAGGACCTTGCCGTCCCGGTCGCGGAAGATCGCGCCGGGCTGGCCGTTGACCTCGTGCGGCTCGAACGTCACGTCGATCCGGGCCAGCAGCGGGTAGACGGAGGCCAGCAGCCGGGCCACGTTCTCGGAGCCGACGACGGCCCTGGCCAGCTGCGGGGCCTTGCCGCCGCCGTCCCCGACCATCTGAACGTCGGCGGCCAGTAGATCCCGCAGGCCGGCGACATCGCCTTCGCGCAGGGCGTCGAAGAACCGTGTCGCCAGCTCCTGCTGCTCCTGACGATCCGCTTCGAACCGCGGCCGCCCGGCCTCCATGTGCCGCCGTGCCCGTACCAGCAGCTGCCGGCAGGCCGCCTCCGAACGCCCCACCGCCGAGGCGACGTCGTCGAACCCGAAGCCGAACACCTCCCGCAGCACGAACACCGACCGCTCCAGCGGGCTGAGCCGCTCCAGAAGCAGCAGCGCCGCCATCGACACCGAGTCGGCAAGCTCCGCCGAGCGCGCCGGATCCTGATACGGATCGCTCAGCAGTGGCTCGGGCAACCACGTGCCCATGTACTCCTCCCGCCGCACCCGCGCGGACCGCAGCACGTCGATCGAGATCCGCGTCACCGTGGCGGACAGAAACGCCTTGACGGACGTGGGAAGGGTCGTCGAGCCGTCGAAGCGCAGCCAGGTCTCCTGCACCGCGTCCTCGGCCTCGCTCACGCTGCCCAGAATCCGGTAGGCGATCGAGAACAGCAGAGGCCGCAGCTCCTGGAACTCCTCGACCTTGTTCACGCCGCATCCTCCTGAGGTCTTCTCACCCAGCCGTATTTCCCGGCACGGGCACGTTCTGGTGATCTTGCGGTCCGTCGGCTGGGCTGTGCAACGCACCCTCGCCGGGGGCCTGCGACAGCGGGCCTCCGGCGTGCCCTCAATGGCCGTTCAGTGGAACTGGCCGACCTCGTAATCGCCGGCCGGCTGCCGGGCGATGATGTTCAGCCGGTTCGCCGTGTTCATGAAGGAGACCAGGACCACCAGGGCGGTGAGCTGCTCCTCGTCGTAATGCTTCGCGGCACGTGCCCAGACCTCGTCGCTGACCCCGCCGGGCACGTCCGCGACCCGGGTCCCCTGCTCCGCAAGCTCCAGCGCGGCACGCTCGGCCCCGGTGAAGACCGTGGCCTCCCGCCACGCCGCCACCAGGTTCAGCCGCACCGAAGTCTCACCGGCTGCGGCAGCCTCCTTGGTATGCATGTCGATGCAGACTGCGCAGCCGTTGATCTGGCTCACGCGCAGCGCCACGAGCTCCTGTGTCGCAGCCGACAGCGGCCCCTCCTTGAGCGTCCTGCCCGCCGACATGAGGTACTTGAGGGCCTGGGCGGCGGTCGGGCTGGCGAAGTAGTTGAGTCGCGCGTCCATTGCGTTCTCCTCCGTGCTCGTCGGTGGCTACACCCCCCGAGACGAGACAGCCCCACACCCTGTGACACGGACGCGCGTGATCCACGTCTCCCCGAACTCGGATGTTCGGAGATGTCACTCTCTCGGCGTGCGCGCCGCGTCACGCGGTCGCGCAGTGCCCGGATGCGGCCGCGGGTGTCAGGCGGTGGTGGTTGCGTTCTCGGCCGTGGCGAGGGCGGCGTCGGTGTCGGCGGTTGCCAGGTGGGCGTTGATGTGGGCCCCGGCCAGGGCGCCGGCTGCGGCGGAGGCGCCGACCTGGGCGGTCAGGTCGGTGGCGTTGCCGGCCACCCAGACGCCCGGGACGTCGGTGGTGCCGGCCATGCCCGAGACGAAGCGGCGGCCCATATTGTCGGGCAGGTCCTCCATGGGCAGGCCCAGCCCCGCGAGCCCCTCGGTGCGGGCCAGCATCCGGGTGGCCACTGCCAGGACGCGCCGGGCGACGACCCGGCCGTCGGCCAGCCGTACGCCCGCGATGCCGCCGCCGTCGGCGTCGACGACCTCGGCGACCGGAGTGTCGATGACTCGGATGCCACGGGCGGCGAACCGCGCTCGGGTCTCCTCGTCCAGGACGGTGCCGCGGGTGAAGTAGACGAGGTCGTCGGTGAGTTGGCGGAACAGCCACGCGTGGTGGACGGAGGCCGGGCCGGTGGCGAGAATGCCGATGGGCTCGTCGCGCACTTCCCAGCCGTGGCAGTACGGGCAGTGCACCACGCTGTGCCCCCAGTGTTCGGTCAGGCCGGGCACGGCGGGCAGCTCGTCGTGCAGGCCCGTGGCCACCAGCACGCGACGGGCCGTCAGGGTGCGGCCGTCGGTCAGGGTGAGGGTGAAGCGCAGATCGCCGTCTGCGGACTTGGAGGCGGGGGCGGCGGTGGCGACTTCACCGAAGACGACCAGGCCGCCGTAGTGGCGTACCTGCTCCCGGCCCTTGGCGAGGAGCTCGGCGGGCGGGGTGCCGTCCAGGCCGATGAAGCCGTGCATCACCTCGGCGGGGGCGTTGCGCGGGGTGCCGCTGTCGATGACGACGACCATGCGGCGGGAGCGGGCGAGCATCAGTGCGCCGTTGAGACCTGCGGCGCCGCCGCCGATCACCACGGCGTCGACCGTGCCGCTCGGCAGTGTGTCGCTCACGTACGCGGCCGTCGTGACAGTCATGGCATCCGCCTTCCCTGGGGGCGTGGGCCCCGGCTGTTCCGGGCCTCTGCTCGGCAAGCTAACCCCGCTTTGCACTGAGGGCATAGGATGTTGCCTATGACGCAAGACAATGGGGAGCTGGACAGCCTCGTACGCAAGCGCATCCGTGCCCTGCGGGTGGCGCAGGGCTGGTCTCTGGAGGAACTGGCCGGCCGGGCCAACGTCAGCCAGTCCACGCTTTCCCGCATCGAGAACGGCCAGCGGCGCCTCGCGTTGGACCAGCTCGTCACGCTCGCCCGCGCCCTGGGCACATCGCTGGACCAGCTGGTGGAGACGGCCGCGGACGACGTCGTGACCAGCCCGGTGATCGACGGCGCGCACGGGCTGATGCGCTGGCCCGTGAAGGGCGATCCCGGCATGAGCGTCGTGCGTCAGCGGATGACCGAGCCGCCACCGGCCAATCCGGCCCGGATGCGCGCGCATCCGGGCCGGGAATGGCTCGTCGTTCTGTCCGGCACCGCGATCCTCATGCTGGGCCACCGGCGCTTTCGGATCGAGACCAACCAGGCCGCCGAGTTCCCCACGATGCTGCCGCACGCCATCGGCGCCGAGGGCGGGCCCTGCGAGATCCTGGGGATCTTCGACCGCGACGCCCGCCGCGGCCATCAGCGCGACGGGGCCGACAAGCGCACCGACGACGGCTCCGCACCGGGCACTCCTGGCGCGTGACCGCCTGTCGGCAGTCTGAGTCGCTTTGCGTCTACGGCAGCCAAAGACGCCATCGTCTTGCGTATATGGGAAGAAGTCGTGCCGAACGAGCAAGGTCGTCCTAGCGTGACGGTATGACCCACGCACACCCGCACGCCGCCCACGACGGCCACCACCTGCACGACGACGGCCAGGCCGAAATCCTCGACCTGGACGCGGAGGTCCTGGCCCAGCACCACGCCGCCGTCACCGACTGGCTGCCCCTCCAGGCGCCCCCCGCCCAGATCGTGGATCTGGGCTGTGGCACGGGAGCCGGCACCTTCACCCTTCTCGACCGCTTCCCCGAGGCGCACGTCACTGCCGTCGACGCCTCGGCCGGGCACCTTCAGCGGCTGCGCGAGAAGGCATGCGACCGGGGCGTTCAGGCGCGCGTGCGCACGGTGCAGGCCGATCTCGACGAGGCCGACTGGCCCGACCTCGGCACCCCGGACCTGGCGTGGGCCTCGGCCTCGATGCACCACATGGCCCACCCCGACCGAGCTCTGCGCCGCGTCCACGAACTCCTCGCCCCCGCAGGGCTGTTCGCGGTCGTCGAACTGGCCGGCTTCCCCCGCTTCCTGCCCCCGAACGCCCCGGAGGACCGGCCCGGCCTGGAGGACCGCTGCCAACAGGCCGGCGACCGCCTGCACGCCGGGCACGTGTCCCACCGCGGAGCCGACTGGGGGCCGATGCTGACCAAGGCCGGGTTCACCGTCGAAGGCGAACGCACCATCACCGTCAACGTGGAAGCCTCCCGCGACACGGCGGTCGGCACGTACGCACTGGGCAGCCTGCAGCGCCTGCGCCACAACATCGCCCACACGCTCACACCGGAGGACCTAGCCGCACTCGACCAACTGCTCGACACCACCGGCCCGCACAGCATCCTGCGCCGCGCCGACCTCGCGGTACGCACCGAACGCACCGTGTGGGCCGCGCGCCGCGCCGCCTGACCGAACCGCCGTCGGGCGGGCAGCCGACGCTCTCGAGATCAGCGCGTCGGTTGCCCGCCGGGCAGCGACCGCCTCGTGGCTGCACCCCACACCTCCAAGGCGCCGGTCGACAGCTCCGCCGCGATCGGCGTTCCCGCCCAGTACGAAGCCTGGCGCCAGGCCCGCCGCAAGGAGATCGCCGGAGCGAACGGCAAAGCCAAGGCGGCGCTCAGGATGCGGGCCCGGTTGTCGCGGGCGGCGGAGCGCACGGTGCGGTGTGAGCCAGATGGCCGGTGCAGCGCCCCCGCCGCCGGCAAAGGCGCCGTGTTGCCCTCACCCGGACGCGGCGGGAACCCCCAGCTCCGCCCACACAGTCTTCCCGTCCTGCTTGAACCGAGTGCCCCAACGGTGGGCGAGCTGAGCGACAAGGAGCAACCCGCGCCCACCCTCATCGGTCGTGCGAGCGTGACGCAGACGTGGGGACGTGTTGGCAGCGTCGGAGACCTCACAGATCACCCCGGCGTCCTTCCAGATGAGGCGCAGGCTCAGGTCGGGTCCCGAGCCGTACCGGATTGCGTTGGTGACCAGTTCGCTCACGGTGAGTTTCACCTCGAACTCCAGCGACTCCAGCCGTCGTGCCCGCAGGCAATCGACGACGGCCGACCGGGCGAGAGCCACCGCCTCGGGATCGGAGGGCAGACACCAAGTGAAGACGCTGTCCGGTCCGAGCCCGTGGACCCGGGCAAGGAGCAGTGCGACATCATCCTCTGGGGAACCGTCGACGAGTGTCGTCAGGGCCCTCTCCCCCAGCGCGTCCAGCGACTGCCGGTGCCGGCTCAGTACCAATGCCAGCTTGTGCAGACCAGCCGTGGCGTCCCGTTCACGTGTCTCGATGAGACCGTCGGTGAACAGCGCCAGCACACTGCCGTCCTCGACCCCGACCTCTGCCGAGGTGAACGGCAGACCGCCGAGACCGAGCGGAGGCCCCGCCGGCAGATCGGGGAAGCGGACCGAGCCGTCCGGCGCCGCGATCGCCAGTGGCGGATGCCCGGCCCTGGCTATCGAGCAGGAGCGGCCGACGGGATCATAGATCGCGACGAGGCAGGTTGCCCCGATTCCGGCCGATTCCTGAGTTTCCTCGGTCGCGGACCCGGGCTCCAAGCCGATGATCAGGTCATCCAGGTGGGCGAGCACTTCGTCGGGCGGCAAGTCCAGATTGGCCAGGGTTCGTACCGCCGTGCGGTAGCGCCCCATGGAAGCCGCGGCATGGACTCCGTGGCCCACGACGTCTCCCACGACGAGCGCCGACCGAGCCCCCGAAAGCGGGATGACGTCGAACCAGTCGCCGCCTACGCCGTTGCTGGATTCGGCGGGGACGTAACAAGAGGCGACCTCGACGGTCGGGTCCACGGTGAGACGTCGAGGAAGGAGCTCACGCTGCAATGCGAGCGCTGTGGTGCGCTCGTGCGCGAAACGCAGCGCATTGTCGATATTGACCGCGGCGCGGCGCACCACCGCTTCGCACGTCACCAGGTCATCGTGATCGAAGGGCTCCTCGGGCCGCCTCACGAAGGTGGCGACGCCCAGTGGGCGATGCGGCACGCTGATCGGTACCACGATCACCGACGGTGCGAGCGCATCGTCGTGCGCGGGGCGGGAAGCACTCACCGCTCTCCAGGCTCCGGACTCCGCACCCACGCCCGGGCCTGTGTACGTGGCGTTGTCGACCAGGCACCTTCTGTACGGGGATGCCGGGCCGTGACCCTGCAGCGTGCCCGTGGGAGCAACTGGGCCGAGACCGCAGTCGGAGGCGGACCGCAGGCCGACCCTCCGCAGGACGAGAGGATCGCCGGATGGGGGCAGGAACGGCCGCCCCGCCTCCGGCACCACCTCCAGCAGATCGACCACGGCACGGTCGGCGAGCCGCGGCACCCCGATCTCGGCCAGCGCCTGCGCCGCGTCCGCGACATCCAACGTGCCCGTGTGCTCCCCCGCCTCGTTGAGCAGGGCAAGATGTTCGCGGGCCCGCCACCTGTCGTTGACGTCCACGATCACCATGCAGAGCCCCAGCGTTTGTTCGAAAGCGTCCTCCAGACGGAAGAACGACGCCGAGTAGGCGCGGTCGCGATAAGGGTGAGCAGGTGACCTCAGGAGGTACTCGTAGTCCAGTACCGGGTTCCCCGACTCGATCACGGAACGCATACTGTCCTCTACCGACAGCGAGAGGCTCTTGGGGAACTCACTGAGCTCTGAGAGCCGTTTCCCGGCCCGGCGCGCCGCCGGGATGCCGATGATCCGCTCCAGAGCACTATTGATCCACACGTTCCGCAGCTGAGGATCGGTCACCGATATACCTATCGGGGCATCGTTGAAAAAACGCTGCAGCGCGGGAAGACTCGCCTCCCACCACGATCGCTGACCGACCTCGACCAGCGCGATCAGGCGCGCAGCCTTGCCGTCACCGGACAGCGGCCAGGCAAAGACACCCAGGCGGCAGGGGCGGTCGTCCCCGCGGCGTCCCGCGGCGATCCCCATCCAGCCCTGCCGGACCCCGGCCGGCTCCGCCGCCGTTCCCAGCCGGTCGACATCCTCGCCCTCGGCGAGAAAGCGTGCCACCGGCTGGCCCAGCACTTCCCTGACCGGACAACCAAGGACGGCGCCCGTCTCCCCCGCGCAGCCGACAATCATGCCTTCCGCGTCCACAAGAGCGATCACGGTCCCATCCCCGGGAAAAGGCCGCGTGACCCTTTCCGGGGGGACCGGCGCGGCCGAGCTGCCCATGGCATCGACCCACTTCGGTAGGGGTGGTCCTCACCTGTGAGGACCGGGAATACCGGCGATGGACAGCACGCCGCCCACCTTCTCCCCACATGCGATGTCGAGGCCCGCTGCGCGGTGGCCGTCGCACCTCGTCGGGACGACCTCGGCGTGGTGGCCAGGGTCCCTCCTCGGGCCGGCCGGAGCGCTACGGGCCATGGAAGACGGGGTACCCAGGTCCGGTGCCACGCACTCTACGGAGGTGCTCGCCCAAGCCCTGCGGGAGAGCCAAGCCCACACCGGACGAGCTGACGACATCCACGCGCTGGTCCGGATCGGTTCCAGCATCGCCCTCGACCCTCAGCACACCGCCGCCACCAGGAGAAAGGAGCATCTCTCCGACAGGGGTCGCCGAACATGGATGATCTCTCCGTTCGGTTCCTCGGCGCACCGTGTTTCCATCGTGGCGAGCTGTGCTCCCCCCGCTCGCCGACCGCCGCACAGGTACAGCGACGGACGCAGGCACGCGGAACCACGCGCACCCGCCGGGCCCCGGGACGAGCCCGTCCAACCGTCGAGAGGACCGACCATGAGCGCCCCGGTCGTACGCGCGATCCTCCAGCACATCCCGGTGGATCGGGTGCTCACCGCTCCGGAGAGCGTCGAGAGCCTGAGCCACGATCAGGCGGAGGTGATGGCGATGCACCACCCGGTGAAGAAGGCCCTGGACCCGTACAGCGTGCTCAATCCCGGCAAGGTCCTTTCCTGACAGCTCTCGATCCCCGGCCAGGAATGCGCGGCCCCGGTCGTGCTGGGGCACCGGCTGCATGCCTTGTGCCCGTGCCACCCTCCCTTTCACATTTCAAATTCCGGGGCACAGCCCAAGAGCCGGGCCCTGTCGTGATCAACCTTCACCGTGCGGTCGGCGCACGCTGGATCCGCAAAGACTTTCAACCCTGGCAAGACCTTCCCGAACGGAGAATGAAACTCATGGCCTCCATCGCCGCAGACGACGGCATCCGTCTCCACTACACGGAGGCGGGCGATCCCTCTGGGCGGCCTGTCCTCCTGCTCGCCGGCTTCAAGGCGTCCGCGACGAGCTGGCTCTACCAAGTCGGTCCGCTCGCGGCAGCGGGGTACCGGGTACTCTCGGTCGACCTCCGCGGCCACGGGAAGGCTGACCGGCCCGAGTCGGGGGTCGACATGGCGCGCCGCGGACAGGATGTGCGGAACTTCCTGGACGCCTTCGATCTGCGCGACGTCTTGGCCGTCGGCGGCTCGATGGGCGGCAACACGATCTGGTCGTACGTCTCCCAGTACGGCGCCGACCGCATCGCGGGGATCGTCGTCGTCGACCAGACCCCGAAAATGCTGAACACCGCCGACTGGGCCCACGGCTTCTACGGCTACGACGAGTCGAACGTCGAGACGTACTTCGCGGAGCGCATCCCCGAGACCGGCCACGGCACCCCACTGTGGCGTCGTGGCATGCGACTGGTGCGCCTTCTCAGGGCGATGAAGGACGGCGAGCGCACGCTCACTCCGGGCGAGATCGCCCTTCTCAATGATCACGCGAAAGCCGATTGGCGGCCCGTGATCGCGGCTACCGATGTGCCGGTGCTCTTCGCGGCGGGAGCCGAAAGCGAGGTCTGGCCGTCGTCGCACGCTGCCGCTGCGGCATCTCTGGCGCCGCGGGGCTCGTCGATCGTCATCGCGGCCGCCGGCCACGGCGCCAACATCGAGCAGCCGAAAGCCTTCAACGAGGCTCTCCTCGACTTCGGGGACTTGCTCACGGCTTCCCGGTGAGAGGTCTTTCTCGGCCTCGGCGCATGGCTCACCCCGGCCAGGCATCTTGGAGCTTCCCTCTATGAAGCGAACAGCTTGGTGGACATCCTTCACCTCTGCATGCCCCTGCAGAGTGCGGATGATGTGGGACTTGGAGCGGCGCAGGTGAACGCAGCCTCTCCGTACATGCAGCCGACTCCCCCTGAGCAGTCACCGGCGCGAAGACGCCCGGGCACCGCGAACAGGAGAACTCCCCATGCGCGCGATCGCGCACTCATACTCCTTCCAGTCCCCACGCAGAAGCCTCGTCCACGCCACCGTGATGGCGTTGGTGTGTTGGTCCGCGCCAGTGGGCGGAATCGCTCACGCAACCGCCGCGGCATCG
Source organism: Streptomyces sp. NPDC044061 (assembly GCF_056434305.1). Taxonomy (NCBI): domain Bacteria; kingdom Bacillati; phylum Actinomycetota; class Actinomycetes; order Kitasatosporales; family Streptomycetaceae; genus Streptomyces; species Streptomyces sp. NPDC044061. The sequence goes on from NZ_JBWKFL010000027.1 coordinate 95,674, forward strand.
GACTGGGGCCCCCAGATCAGGACCGTCTCAAATCGCGCCGACCTCATCCATGGAGGTGACGCCCTTGTGGAGGTGCTTGTTCCACCGGCTCACGGCGGGCGCTTGCGCGTGGAACGCAACGGCACAGACATCAGCAGCCAATTCAACGAAGTGACCGGCGGCGTGGTGCGCAGCCTTGTGCGAGGACTGAAACCTGGCCCCAACACCCTGACCGCCTCGCTGCCCGGTAGTCGTACCGCAGTCCTCACCGTCACCAACTACCCCAGCACCGGACCGATCATCGCAGGCCCGCAAACTCTGCCATGGCAGTGCGCGACCGAGGCCAACGGGCTCGGCCGTCCCACGGACGCGGCGCACTGCCACGCGGCGGGCCGTACCGACCTCTTCTACCGCTCATCCGTGACCGGCCAGTTCGAGCCGTACGACCCTCTTCATCCTCCCCTCGATCTGGCGCACACAACGACGGACCAGGGCTTGTCCGTCCCCTTCGTCGTCCGCGTCGAGACCGGCACCCTGGACCGCGGCATCTACAAGACCGCCGCACTCTACGACCCTGCCCGGCACGGGGCACGTGCCCTGCGCGCCTTCAACGGCAAGGTCTTGTATCCGTTCGTCGGCGGCTGCGCACCGCGGCACGTACAAGGCAGTCCAGCGAATGTTCTCGGTGACGGCGCCGTTCAGGGGGTGGTCACGGGGACCAGTAACGCGGACTACGCGCTGTCGAAAGGCTTCGCCGTCATCACCTCCAGCAACAACTACCTGAACGAACAGTGCAACCCCACCGTGTCGGCAGAGACGGTGATGATGCTCAAAGAACACATCATCGAAGAAGCAGGCCGTCCGATCCGATACACCATCGGACAGGGGTGCTCCGGTGGCTCCATACAACTGTTCACGCTGGCAGCGGGCCGACCCGGTCTTCTGGACGGACTGTTGCCGATGTGCAGCTTCACCGACCTGGCGCAAGTCACGCAGGAGGCACAGGACTGCACACTGATGAATCGCGCCTTCAACACCGCGCCCGGCCTGTGGGCTGACATTTCACAACGCAACGCTGTGCAAGGCTACGTCTCGCCCACACCATGCAGCGCCTTCTACGACGGCAACGTCGAGACACTGGGACAGCCCGGCTTCGACAGGATCGCCTTTGATCCCGACTACGCCCCGGGCTGTGGACTGCCCCAGGATCTCGTGTACGACCGAGTGGAGCGTCCCCACGGCACACGATGCACTCTTCAGGACTACAACGCGTCCGTCCTCGGCCGGCGCGCGAAAGATGGGTTCGCCGGCAGCCCTTACGACAACGTGGGGGTTCAGTACGGTCTCAAGGACCTCCGGTCGGGGAGGATCAGCGCTGCACAGTTCGTCGACCTGAACGCACGCATCGGGAGCTACGACCTCGACTGGAACTGGCAACCACAGCGATCAGTTGCCGCCTCCCGCACCCTGGCCAACGCCTACCGTTCCGGGTGGGCCGTGTCCGCGCACAAGCTCGCCGATGTCCCCATAATCGACCTGCGCGGCAGCGACACCCTCACGAACCACACCGACGTTCACAGTTACAGCATCCGCGCGCGGCTCGACCGCGACGCCGGTGGCCACGGCAACGTCATCATCTGGACCGGCCAGCCGCCTGTCTTCAACGACCCAGTGGCCAACAGGAAAGCGTTCATCCTGATGGACCGCTGGCTCGCAGGAATCGAAGCCGACCGTCATGGCCTTCCGCAAGCCCGGAAGGCCTTCCTGCACAAACCGTCGGCAGCCGTGGACGCCTGTTGGCTCGCCGGCAAGAAGACGACCGACATGAGTCTGTGCCGCAACCTCTTCCCGTACCACTCGGACCCACGAATCGAGGCGGGCGCCCCGCTCACGGATGACATCCTCAAATGCCAACTGAGGCCGCTCGGCCGGCGTCTCTACCCCGTGACCTTCACCAGTCAGCAGTGGTCCCGCCTGCAAGCGGCATTCCCTACAGGTGTGTGCAACATGTCCGAGCCGGGCCAGGGGCAGCAGCCTACGCGACCGTGGCTGACGTACTCCGACACACCTGGGGGCCGGCCCCTCGGTATGCCGCCGCACTCCACGCTTCACTGACAACGGCCGGCTGAACTCGTTCGGCAGTTGCCCGTACTTGGCGATCAGCCGTGTTCAGCGAGCGGTGTGCCGTGCCCATCGGTGATCAAGTGATGCTGTGAGCGGGCCCGTAACCAGTCGACTGGTTACGGGCCCGCTCACGGTCCGGCAGCGCCTTCCGGCCACCGAGACCACAACCACCCCTGCCGCCAGGGCAGTTGGGGGTCGGCCCGTTCCCGTGCGGCCCTCGGTAGCACCGAGTCGCCCCCTCCTCTGTCGCGGGCAGGGAAGCGGATCCATGGACAAAGGCTCCATGGTGCCGGCGTGGAAACGTGATTCCTCTCCGTTCAATACGGCCTATCGGCGTGTTGTCATCTCTCCACGCAAACGCGGCTTGGATCGATAGGAGCGTCCATATGATTCGACTAGTTTTTCGACGCTTTTTGTGGTCCATCCCGTCATTGGGAATCGTTTCGGCACTGACTTTCGTATTGGCCTGGCTGGCGCCCGGGGATGCCGCCCGCGTGATTCTCGGCACGAACACGAATCCCGACGCGTACAACCAGCTGCGTTCCCAGCTCGGCCTGGACCGCCCGCTGTGGTCTCAGTACAGCCACTGGCTGAGCAACGCGGTCCACGGTGACCTGGGCAACTCTCTGTTCACTGGCGGTGATGTGAGGGAGATTCTCGGTTCTCGACTCACCGTCAGTCTCACACTGGTCCTGGGCGCCACAGCCATCGCCGCGACCGTCGGTGTACTGCTCGGTCTGCTGGCCGCGCTCAGAGGCGGCAGGTCGGCTCGCGCGGCCGACAGCGTCGCCTTGGTGGCAATGAGCACCCCGACGTTCTGGCTCAGCCTTCTGCTGGTGCTGGTCTTCTCGGTGAAGCTGTCCTGGCTTCCCGCCACCGGCTACGTACCGTTCGACCGGGACCCGGGCGCATGGCTGAGGTCCCTGATATTGCCGACCTGTGCCCTCAGCCTGGGCGGCATAGCGACGATCGCCAAGCAGACCCGCGGCGCCGTGGTCGACGTCATGGGGCAGGAATACGTGCGGGCGCTGCGCGCCAACGGACTGCCCGGGCACCGCGTCATCCTGCGCCACTGCTTGAAGAACGCCGCAGCGTCTGTCGTCACGGTCGTGGGCATCGTGATGATAGGCCTCCTCGGCGGCACGATTCTCGTCGAGCAGGTCTTCGCCATGCCCGGGATGGGCCAGCTGACTGTCACCGCGACAACCCAGCACGACCTGCCGCTCCTTGTCGGAGCCGTCATCTACTACACGCTCATCGTCATCGCATCGAACCTCTTGACCGACATCGCCACCGCGTGGCTGAGCCCGAGGACTGAAGACTCATGACAGATGCCGCTGCCCGCGCCGACGCAGTCGGGGCACCCGTGTCGGACACCGCGCCCACGCCCCGTGTCTGGCACCGCATCGTGAGTCGGCCCGCAGCAGCCCTGGCCGCCCTCTGGCTGACGCTCATCACGGCCGGCTCTGCCGCAGCAACCTGGGTGGCTCCGTACGACCCTCTCGCCCAGGATCTGTCCGCCAGTTACTCGGGCCCCACCGGCCGGCATCCGCTGGGCACCGATCAACTCGGCCGGGACATCCTCAGCCGCATCCTCTACGGGGGACGCACCAGTCTGCTCGCCGTCGCGGAGGTCGTCTGCGTCTTCGTAGCCCTGGGGGTCGCGTTCGGCCTCGTCGCCGGCTACAAGGGAGGCCTTGTCGACCGCTGCATCATGCGTTGCTGCGACATCGTGATGGCCATCCCCCTGGTCGTCACCCTGCTGGTGGTACTGGCCATCTTCAGCCGCAACGAAACTGCCGCGATGCTCACGTTCGGCGTACTGGCATCCGCGGGACTCGCTCGCGTGGTGCGCGCCTGCACCAGGGCAGTTCGGTCGGACGACTACGTTCGGGCAGCGCTGATCGGAGGGCTCACACCGACGCAGGTGGTCCGCCGTCACATCCTGCCGCGAGTCACCGGGCCCGTTCTCATCCAGGCGGCGCTGCTGGCGGCGTCGGCCCTGCTGGTCGAGAGCGGCCTGAACTACCTGGGGCTGGGTGTGCAGCCGCCGAACCCCAGCTGGGGCGGCCTGGTCACCGACGCCTCGGTGGCGATCTACCAGCAGCCCTGGTTGCTGGTACCCAGCGGCCTGACCATCGTGCTGACAGCCCTTGCGTTCGGCATCATCGGTGACAGCGCCCGCGATGCCGCCTCCGACCGCAGTCGCATGGCCGCCGGCTCATGGCGGCAGATGACCACCAAAGTCCACAGCGGTGCGCCGGAGCCGGCTCCCAAGGACGACCGCAGGGCATCGGTCCTGCGTGTCGAGGGCCTGACCGTCCACGCCGCGGGCGGCGAGCTCGTAGAAGGTTTCGACCTGGACATCGAACCCGGGGAGATCGTCGGTCTGGTGGGCGAGTCCGGCTGCGGCAAGTCAACGGTCATTCTCTCTCTGATGCGGCTTCTGCCGCCCGGGGTCGAGATGACGGCCGACGCGTACACCCTGACCGGCAGCGACGCCCTCCACCTCACCGAACGCGGCATGGCACGGCTCCGTGGGCGTTCCATCGGCTACATCCCACAAGAGCCTGTGGCCGGACTCGATCCCGCGTTCACCGTGGGCTCGCAGCTGGTCGAACTCTCGCGGCATCACACCAGCGGCGGTCGACGCCAAGCCGTGGCGCACATCCGGGAGCTGCTGACACTCGTCCAACTGCCCGAGGTCGACAGGGTGATGAAGGCATACCCGCATGAGCTGTCCGGAGGCATGGCGCAGCGCGTGGCGATCGCCCGGGCGCTCATCGGCAACCCCCAGGTGCTCGTCGCCGACGAGCCGACGACAGCTCTCGACGTCAGCGTGCAGGCCGAAATCCTCGATCTCATCCTCAGCCTGCGGAACCAGCGGGGCATGGCCATCCTCATCGTCACCCACGACTGGGGTGTGGTCGCCGACATCTGCGACCGCGCCGTCGTCATGTATGCCGGTCAGACGGTCGAGGAAGGACCGGTGCGGGAGTTCTTCCAGCGCCCGCGCCATCCGTATTCGCGTGCTCTGCTCGACGCGTCCCCGTCCGTTTCCCGCTTCCGCGAGACGCTCCCCGCGATTCCCGGCACCGTGCCGACTCCCGGTGACCGGCCTTCGAGCTGTCACTTCGCCGCTCGGTGCCCGCGACGCCAGGACGAGTGCACGATCCAGCCCATCAGCTTGACCCGTACATCGAAGGAACGCGCTTATCGCTGCCTTCGTCCTGAACCGACCGTGGAGGCACTTGATGTCAGCGCTCGTTGAAGTCGAACGGCTCAGTGTTGAGTACGGCCGGCGCAGGAGGCACAAGCGAGCTCTCGACGACGTGAGCTTGGACGTGCGACCAGGTGAGGCGCTCGGCCTGATCGGCGAGTCCGGCAGTGGCAAGACCACCCTGGGCAAGACCCTGCTGGGACAGGTTCCGGTGGCCTCCGGTCGCGTCCTTTTCGACGGTGCCGACATCACTCGGCTCAGTGCCCGGGACCGGCGAGGACTGAGCCGGCGCATCCAGGTGGTCTTCCAGAACCCGTACTCGTCCCTCAACCCCCAGCGCACGATCGCCCAGTCCGTCGGAGAGACCCTGGCCACGCACACGGGGCTCACCCGCCAGGACGTACGACGACGAGTCCTGGAGATGCTCGAGCAAGTCGGGCTCTCCCTGGACGCGGCGGACAAGTTCCCCGCCGCGTTCTCGGGTGGCCAGCGACAGCGCATCGCGATCGCCCGGGCCCTGCTCCCCATGCCCGACCTGGTGATCTGCGACGAAGCGGTCAGCGCCCTGGACCTGTCCGTGCAGGCCCAGGTCCTCAACCTGCTGGCCGACCTGCAGGACCGACTCGGGCTGGCCTACCTGTTCATCACGCACGACCTCGCGGTCGTACGCCACTTCTGTCACCGCATGGCCGTACTCAAGAGCGGCCGGATCGTCGAGACGGGACAGACCGAAGCCGTGTGCGCGCAGCCCCGCCACGACTACACACGCACCCTGCTCGCTTCGGCACCGGTGGCCGACCCGGACGCGCAGGCAGCGGCACGGGCCCGGCGCCACAGCCTGGCACAGCGGACCATGGCCTGATAAGAGGAGAGAAGAAATGCCCCATAACACCCCTGCGCCGGCCCAGGCCCGCGCACGAGGACTCCGTTCTGCCGCAGCAGCCGTCGCTGTTCTGACGATGGCTCTGGCGGGCTGCGGTAAGGGTGGAGACGTTGCCGCCGCTTCCACCGGGACCCTTACCGTCGGCATCGGCGCCAAGCCGCAGAGCCTCAACCCCGGGAAGAACGGCAACGGCGGCCAGAACATCGTGCAGTGGCTGGCCTACGAGCCCTTGATCAGAATGAACTCCGACGGCTCCTACAGCCCTGGCCTGGCAACCAGGTGGGGGTACAGGGGAAGCGGCAACACCGCCTTCGAGATGACCATCAGGAGCAACGCCGAGTTCGCCGACGGAACGGCCGTGACGGCCAAGTCGGTCGCCGACACCCTGACGTACTACCTCAAGAACCCCGGCCCGCTGAGTCACTACATGGCGGGGATCACTTCCGTACGAGCCAAGGGCGACAGCACCGTCTCCGTCTCCCTCAGCCAGCCCAATCCCATCCTGCCGACCGTCTTCAGTCAGGTGGCCAACTGGGGTGACATCATCAGCCCGGCCGGCCTCGCCTCCCCCGGCAAGCTCTCCTCACAGATGTTCGGTGCCGGCGCCTACACGATGGACCCGGCTCAGACGGTCGACGGCGACCACTACACCTTCGTCAAGAACAAGAACTACTGGAACAAGGCCGCGGTCCACTACGACAAGGTGGTCGTCAAGGTTCTCCCCGACCCGAACACGGCTCTCCAGACGCTCCGCGGCAGTCAGATCCAGGTCGACATGAACGCCACGGGAACCCTCGCGCAGCAGGCCCGGTCGGCTGGGGCCCAGGCCGTCCAGGGGCCGGGGTTCGACCAGACGCTCTTCCTGGTCGACCGTGCCGGCCAGATCAACAAGCCACTGGGCAACCTCAAGGTGCGGCAGGCACTCAACTACGCGGTGGACCGGAAGGCGACAGCGAAGGCGCTCGGCGGGGCCTACGAGGCGACCTCGCAGATCGCCCCACGCGGCACCGACGGATACGACAAGGCTCTGGACGATCGCTACCCCTACGACCCGGCCAAGGCCAAGCGGCTTCTCGCCGAGGCCGGCTATCCCCACGGCTTCTCCATGAATGTGCTGTCGACCAGCCTCCTCGACATGGACACAGTGGCCCAGGCCCTCGCCCAGCAGTTCGCCCACATCGGCGTCAAGGTCAATATCAAGAGTGACGGAAACGACCTCAACAAGCTGATCGCGGACATGCTGAGCAAGAAGTTCCCTGTCGTGATGTTCAACACCGGCACGGACATGTTCACCAACGCGCTGCAGAACTTCGCGTCCCCGGTGTCTCCTCTGAACCCGTTCGCCAGCCGCGGCAAGGAGGTGACCAACGCGTTCACGACGCTGGCCCGGGCACAGGGGAGCCGGCAGCGGAGCGCCGCGGTCGGGCTCAACAAGGCTGTCGTCGACGACGCCTGGTTCGTCCCGGTCGCCGCAACGCCCACATACATCTTCACCAAGGGCATCGACCATGTGGGGACCATCGGCTCCGCGGGCGCCATCGATGTCCTGAAGTGGCGACCGGCGTCCTGAGCGCTCTCTGAGGTCTCCCGAACAGGCAACCGCCCCAAGGACGGCTACAGCTGTCCTTGGGGCGGTCGGCTTGCTGTCGGTCTTCTCCGCGCGGCGCCGCAACCCGGCGGCGCCGGGGCGGGTCAGTTCCCGGGCAGCGGGCCGTGGAGCTTCGCAGGGTCGTCCGCGAGCGCGGCCTTGACGAAGCGACTGGTGTCGTCGACCAGCACTTCGATGGCCCCGGCCTGCACGCCGTCGAGGCCGGCTCGTGCGACATCGACCGGATCGATCTTGAGGACGTCCCTCCCGGCCATCGCGTCGGTGTCCGCGGGACCGAGATGCACGCCCTGGACGAGAGTCTTCTGACCGGCGAGCTCCACGCGCACGCCGTTGGTCATGTTCCACCCGCGGCCTTGGCGACGGAGTAGGACCCCGATCCCTAACACGGACAGGACGTTCACGATCGCCCCCCCGTTCGAGGCGAGGTGCGGCGCGAAGGCGCGAATGACCCGCACGGTTACCCCCTCGCAGCTGCGGGCGGGCGAGTCCTACGCCCGTCCGGCCGGCGGCGAACACGAGGTCGTCAACGCCGGCGGCGAACATCGCCGGCTACCAGAGCGTCGGCTTCACAGCCCGCGACACGATCACCGTCGTCACCGGCCACATCGTCACCACCATGTGGCGGCCGGCGCGCTGACCCGAGGCCTCTCGCTGCCGAAGCGGTCTCATGGGTGAGCGGTACGCGGCGTGATCGCCTGGGCACCTCAGGACGTGCAGGTCACCGCGTGCATCGGCGCCGGGATCCCCGCCGCCGACCCGGCCCGCTTCAACTGGACGGGCGAGAGTCACTGTTCACCGCCGTCGTGGGTTGGTCGGTCGGCTACGGGTCCGAGGGCGGCGTTCCCCCTGGGCATGGCCGCTCTCGCCGCTCGTCAGGATCGCGTTCGCGACGACCTCGAAGAGGCGGTCGGCGCGGGGCGCGAGCGAGGGTTGATCGCCGAGCCAGGCGAGCATGGCGATCAGCGCGAAAAGATCGGCGCCGTCGATGTCGCCGCGTGCCACGTCTGCGGCCTGGGCGCGAGTGAGGAGCCGCGCACCGGCTGCGCGCAGGGTGACGCACGAGGCGTGGAGGGCGGATTCGGTGTCCTCGATGGCGGCTGCCATCAGCACGGTCACGCCCCGGAACTCGGTCGTCCACGCGACGCAGTCGCGTAGCCATGTGACGAGAGCCTCCTCGGGCGAGCTCGACGTCTCGAGCTCGCCCGCCTTTGCCGTCAGTTCGTCGAAGCTCGTGCGGAGCAGGGCGTCGAGCAGCGCCTCGCGCGTCGGGAAGTGCCGCAGCAGGGTCGCGAGCCCGACATCGGCCCTGCGCGCGATGTCGCGCATCGACACGTCGACGCCCTGCTCGGTGATGGCGGTGCCCGCTACTGCGAGCAGGTGGTCACGGTTCTTCCTGGCGTCGGCCCGCATCGGTCCCTCTTGACTATCCGGATCAGTGGTCCATATATTCGGATCAGTGGTCCATTTATGTGGATCGCTGATCCGAATGAGCGTATCCCGCGGCGCGGGCAGGAGAAAACGATGCCGACACACACGATGAAGGCAGTCCGGCTCCATGAGCACGGCGGCCCTGAGGTTCTCCGGTACGACGAGGTGCCGATTCCCGAGCCGGGTCCTGGCGAGGTGCTGGTTCGCGTCCACGCGGCAGGCGTCAACCCTCCGGACTGGTACCTGCGCGGCGGGCTGACCACCATGCCGGGCGAGCCGGAATCGACGGTCAGTCTGCCCGTGATTCCGGGAACGGACGTGTCGGGCGTCGTCGAGGCCGTCGCCGCGGACGTGGACGGCTTCTCCGCCGGTGACGAAGTCTTCGGTCTTCTGCGCTTTCCCAGCTTCCATGGGCGCACATACGCCGAGTACGTCGCCGCGCCCGCGTCGGACCTCGCACGCAAGCCGGCGGGCATCGACCACGTGCACGCCGCTGGGGCGCCCATGGCCGGCCTCACCGCCTGGCAGTTCCTGATCGAGCTCGGGCACGATCACCCCTCGCCCTTCCAGGAGGCACGGCATCGTCCGACGGCACTCGACGCCGACACGACGGTGCTCGTCAACGGTGCCGCGGGCGGCGTGGGGCACTTCGCGCTACAGCTGGCGAAGTGGAAGGGCGCACACGTCATCGCGGTGGCATCGGGCGCGCATGAATCGTTCCTGCGTGACCTCGGCGCCGACCAGTTCATCGACTACACCAAGAGTCGCCCTGAGGAACTCGTGCACGACGTCGACCTCGTTCTCGACACCGTCGGCGGCCCCGACAGCAAGCGGTTCCTGCGCACGCTCAAGCGCGGCGGCTCCCAGTTCCCCGTGCTGCCCGGGGACTTCGACGAAGAGGAGAACGCGAAGCTGGGCGTCACGGTCTCGAGCGCCCAGGTCCGCTCGAACGGCGCGCAGCTTGCCGAGCTGGGGCGCCTGCTCGACGCGGGCACGGTGCGGGTCGCGATCGACAGCGCGTTCGCGCTCGCGGATGCCCGAGCAGCGCACGAACGCGCCGCCCGCGGGCACATACAGGGCAAGATCGTACTCACGGTCGCCTAGGAACGAGCCGCTCCCCTACGCATACGCGGGCGCCGCCGGTAACGGCCGGCCGATCGCGGTCGGACGGCCGGTGACCGAGGTTCACCATGTCGTGCCGCTCCAGACGCGGCGGCGGACGCATCAGGCCGGCACAGGCCCGTGCCAACGGCAACCGGCGGCACGGGGGCGGGCCATGTCCTGGACTGCGGAGCGATCATGCCACCGTAGGCGCGGCGTTCCTCTCCGGTGCCGGCGTCAGCGGTGGTTCTGTCGCGCGCTGTGCTTCGGCGAGGGTTACGTCCGGGGCGAGTTCGGCCACGAGGACTTTGCCGTCGACGAGGTCGAACACGCCCAGGTCCGTGATGATCCGCTGGACCACTCCCTTGCCGGTGAGGGGCAGCGAGCAGTCGTTGACGATCTTGTAAGAGCCGTCCTTGGCCACGTGTTCCATCAACACGATGACCTTTTTGGCACCGTGGACCAGGTCCATGGCTCCGCCCATGCCCTTGACCATCTTGCCGGGGATCATCCAGTTCGCGATGTCCCCCGTGGCCGAGACCTGCATCGCGCCCAGGATCGCCGCGTCGATCTTCCCGCCGCGGATCATCCCGAAGCTGGTCGCGGAGTCGAAGAAGGAGGCCCCCCGCAGCACAGTCACGGTTTCCTTGCCCGCGTTGATGACGTCCGGGTCGACCTCGTCCTCGCTCGGGTACGGGCCCGTGCCGAGGATGCCGTTCTCGCTCTGCAGCACCAGTTCGACCTCGGCCGGCACGTAGTTGGGCACCAGCGTCGGCAGTCCGATGCCGAGGTTGACGTACATGCCGTCAGCCAGCTCGGCTGCGGCCCGTGCGGCCATCTGTTCCCGGTTCCAGCTCATGCCAAAGCCTCCGTTCGCACCGTCCGCTTCTCGATCCGCTTCTCCACGGCCTGTTCGGGGCTCAGAGCGACTACGCGGTGGACGTACACGCCGGGGGTATGTACCTGGTGCGGGGCGATCTCGCCCGGCTCCACCAGCTCCTCCACCTCGGCGATGGTGATGCCGCCGGACATGGCCGCCAGCGGATTGAAGTTGCGGGCGGAGTCCTTGTAGGCGAGATTGCCGTGCCGGTCGCCCTTCCAGGCCCTCACCAGGGCGTAGTCGGCTGTTATCGCCCGCTCGAGGACGTAGTCGGCACCGTCGAACAGAGCCGTCGGCTTGGGGGGACTCGCGATCTCCACGTTGCCGTCGAGGTCGTACTTCCATGGCAGGCCGCCTTCGGCGACCTGGGTCCCGACGCCCGAGGCGGTGTAGAAGGCGGGGATGCCGGAGCCGCCTGCGCGGAGCCGCTCGGCAAGCGTGCCCTGCGGGGTGAGCTCGACCTCCAGCTCACCGGCGAGGTAGTGCCGGGCGAACTCCTTGTTCTCCCCTACGTACGAGGCGACGATTCTGCGCAGTCGCCCGGCGCCGAGCAGCAGGCCGAGGCCCCACCCGTCGACGCCGGCGTTGTTGGAGACCGCCTCGATGTCACCGACCCCGGTCTCCAGGAGCGCCTGGATCAGCACCGCCGGGATGCCGCAGAGCCCGAAGCCGCCGAAGGCGATCGTGCTTCCCGGCGCGATGTCGGCGACCGCCTCGGCCGCTGACGCCCTGACCTTGTCCATCTCAGCCCTCCGTCTCAGGGGTCGCGGTGCCGCTCGAAGTGCCGGCGATCTCGAAGAGCCGTGCGCCCAGCGCCACCTGATCCCCCGTCCGCGCGCCGACGACGCTGACCGTGCCGTCGCACGGAGCCGTCAGTTTGACCTCCATCTTCATCGCCTCCATGACACCCAACACGTCGCCCTGGGCGACCCGGTCGGCCACCGAGACGCGCACGTCGATGACGGTGCCCGGCATCGGTGCCGCCACGGTGCCGTCACCGGCGGCCACGGCACCACCGGCCACCCGGTCGGGTGGGACGAGGACGTGCCGCTGGCCGTGGCAGACGACCTCGAGACCGGCGCCGTGCCGAGCGACGTACGCCGTCACTCCGCCCTCGCCCAGGTCGGCCACGATCCGCACCATGCCGTCATCGGCGGTGCGGGCGAGTTCGCGCACCGGCCGGCCGTCGACGGTGCCGGCCCCGACGTCGACCGGCACCGGCACGTCGAGCCGTATGCGGGCCACAGCGGCGTCCGCGGCGTTGCGGAAGCCGTCGCTCGCCCAAGGTCCGGTGGTTTCGGCCAGGCGGCGCGCTGCGACCCACGCCCCGAGTACACGCGCCGTCTCCTGCGGCGGGGCCTTCACCTCGTGGTGGTCGAGCCAGGCCGTGTCGATGACCGCGTCACGGAACTCGTCGGTGACCAGCAGCGCCCGCAGGAAGCCGGTGTTGGTGGTCAGTCCGAGGATGGCGGTGCGGTCGAGTGCGGCGACCAGTTTGCGCCGCGCCGTCTCACGATCGGGGCCGTGCGCGATGATCTTGGCCAGCATCGGGTCGTAGGCGGTGCTCACCACCTGGCCCGAGTCCAGCGCCTGGTCGACCCGGGCGATTTCCTCGGGCCACTGGACGAAGGAAGCCCGGCCGGCTTGGGGCAGGAAGCCGGCGAAGGCGTCCTCGGCGTAGATGCGCGCCTCGATCGCGTGGCCGATGCTCACGACGTCGCCCTGGGCCAGCGGCAACGGCTCCCCGGCGGCGGCGAGCAGCTGCAGCTCGACCAGGTCGAGGCCGGTGATCGCCTCGGTGACCGGGTGCTCCACCTGGAGGCGGGTGTTCATCTCCAGGAAGTAGAACTCCCCCGTCGCGATGTCGAGCAGGAACTCGACCGTGCCGGCTCCCACGTAACCGACCTCGCGGGCCAGGTCGACCGCCGCCGCGGTCAGGCGCGCCCGGGTGTCGGCGGGGATGGTGGGTGCCGGCGCCTCCTCGATCACCTTCTGGTGGCGCCGCTGTGTGGAGCAGTCTCGCTCCCACAGGTGCAGTACGGTGCCGTGGGTGTCGCCCATCACCTGCACCTCGAGGTGGCGGCCCGACTCTACGTACTTCTCGATCAGGAGTGTGTCGTCGCCGAAGGCGCCGGCGGCCTCGCGCCGGGCGGCCGCGACGGCCTCGGCGAACCCGTCGGCGGAGCGGACCACTCGCATACCCTTGCCGCCACCGCCGGCGGCGGCCTTCACCAGTATCGGGAAGGCGAAGCCGGTCGGGTCGTCGTCGAGGGAGTACGACGGCACCACGGGTACCCCGGCGGCCATCGCGACTTCGCGGGCGGCGTCCTTGCGACCCATGCGTTCCATGACCGCGGCGCTGGGCCCGGCCAGCCGCACCCCGGCGGTCTCGAGCGCGGTTGCGAAGGCGGCCCGCTCCGACAGGAAGCCGTAGCCGGGGTGGACCACGTCGGCAGCGGTGGCGCCCGCGGCCGCCACGACGGCGTCGATGTCGAGGTAGCTGGGTACCCGCACCGCCTCGTCGGCGGCCCGCACATGCGGGGCCGTGGCGTCGGTGTCCGTGTAGAGCGCGATGGTGCGCAGGCCGAGCCGGCGGGCGGTGCGGAAGATCCGCAGCGCGATCTCACCGCGGTTGGCGACCAGGACCGATGTCAGGGTGGACGACATGGTGATCACATCCTGAAGACGCCGTAGGACGGCGCGGGGATCGGGGCGTGAGCGGCGGTGGCGAGTGCCATGCCGAGGACACGGCGGGTGTCGGCGGGATCGATGATGCCGTCGTCCCACAGCCGGGCGGTGGAGTAGTAGGCCGAGCTCTTGCGCTCGTACTCGGCCCGGATCGGGGCCTTGAACGCCTCTTCCTTCTCCGGGGAGTCGAAGCCGCGCACGGTGGCCAGCACCGACGCGGCCTGCTCCCCGCCCATCACCGAGATGCGGGCGTTGGGCCACATCCACAGGAAGCGCGGGTCGTAGGCGCGCCCGCACATGCCGTAGTTGCCCGCGCCGTAGGAGCCGCCGATGACGACCGTGAACTTCGGCACCACCGAGCAGGCCACCGCGGTGACGAGCTTCGCGCCGTCCTTGGCGATGCCACGGTTCTCGTAGTCCTTGCCGACCATGAAGCCCGTGATGTTCTGCAGGAAGAGCAACGGGATGCCGCGCTGGTTGCACAGCTCCACGAAGTGGGCGCCCTTGAGTGCCGACTCGTTGAACAGGATGCCGTTGTTGGCCACGATGCCGACCGGGTAGCCATGGATGCGGGCGAAGCCGCACACCAGGGTGTCGCCGTAAAGGGCCTTGAACTCCTGCAGCCGCGAGCCGTCGACGATGCGCCGGATCACCTCGCGCACGTCGTACGGCGTGCGCGGATCGGTGGGCACGACGTCGTAGAGCGTCTGAGGATCCTCGAGCGGTTCCTCCACCGGCGCGGCGCGCAGCGAGCCGGCGTCGGGCCGCTCGAACGTCGCGACGATGGAGCGAACGGTCTCAAGGGCGTGCTCGTCGTCGTCGGCCAGGTGGTCGACGACACCGGACTTCGTGGCGTGCACCAGGCCGCCACCGAGCTCCTCGGCGGTGACGACCTCGCCGGTCGCCGCCTTCACCAGGGGCGGACCGCCGAGGAAGATCGTTCCCTGGTCGCGCACGATCACGGTCTCGTCCGACATCGCCGGCACGTAGGCGCCGCCGGCGGTGCACGAGCCCATGACCGCCGCGACCTGTGGCACCCCGCGGGCCGAGAGGTTGGCCTGGTTGAAGAAGATCCGGCCGAAGTGCTCACGATCGGGGAAGACTTCGTCCTGCAGCGGCAGGTTGGCTCCGCCGCTGTCCACCAGCGCGATGCAGGGCAGCAGGTTGTCCGCGGCGACCTGCTGAGCGCGCAGGTGCTTCTTCACCGTCATCGGGTAGTAGGAGCCGCCCTTTACCGTGGCGTCGTTGGCGATCACCAGGCACTCGCGGTTCTGCACCCGGCCGATGCCGGCCACGATGCCGGCCGAGGGCACCGTCCACGGGTCATCGCCGGTGCCGTACATCCCGTACGCCGCCAGGGGACTGAGCTCGAGGAACGGGCTGCCGGGGTCGAGCAGCCGGTCTATCCGGTCGCGCACCAGGAGCTTGCCGCGGGCCGTGTGCTTGGCACGGGCCGCCTCGCTGCCGCCCACCCGCACACGCGCCAGTCGTGCGCGCAACTCGGCGGTGAGGTCGCGCAGGTCCTCCATCAGCGGCCTCCTTTCTTGTCGTCGGTCAGGGCGGCAAGTCGGACGATCCGCTCCGCCTGTGCGTAGATCGGGCCATCGACCATCCGGCCCTCGAAGGTGGTGACCCCGCGTTCCCCGCCCACCTGGGCCAGGAGACGCTGCGCCCACTCGAGCCGCTCCGGGCTGGGGCGGTACGCGGAGCGGATCGCTGCCGTCTGGGTGGGGTGGATCGCCACCTTGGCGTCGAAGCCGCAGGCGACCGCGTCGTCGGCTTCGGCGCGCAGCCCGTCGAGGTCGGGGAAGTCCATGTACACCGAGTCGAGGGCGAGCCGGCCGGCCGTCTTCGCGGCGACCAACGACTGTGAGCGGGCATGCACGGCCACGTCGCGATAGCTGCCGTCGTCGCGTCGGCTGGCGAAGCCCCCGAGCCCGGCGATCAGGTCGTCGGCGCCCCACATCACGCCGATCACGTTGGCCTGCGTCGCCAGGTCGACGGCGTACGCCACTCCGCGCGGCGTCTCCAGCAGCACGATGACTTCGTGGTCCAGTGCCGCGACGGTGTCCGGGCGTTCGGCCTTGGCCAGCATGAGCCGGGGAAGCGCCAGCTCGGCGGCGAGGGCCAGGTCGGCCGGATGCTCGGGGGAATCGGCGGCGTTGACGCGTACGACGGTCCGGTCGCGATCGAAGGAGCCGTCGACGACCAGGCCGCGCAGCGCGTCCCGCGCGGCCGCCTTGCGGTCGGGGGCGATCGCGTCCTCCAGATCGAGGATCACTACGTCGGCGGCGGCCACGGCCTTCGCGTACCGCTCGGGTCGGTCGGCGGGGCAGAAGAGCCAGGCCGGTCCTGGCTCCCAGCGGTTCTCAGGCATCCGGCGCCATCCTCACCAGCGTGTTGCGGGTGGCCACCGCGACGACTTCGCCGTGCTGGTTCCGGGCGGTGTGGCCCATCGTCACCACGCCCTCGCCCGGCCTGCTGGAGGAGGGCCGCTTGTCCACGATCAGCGTCTCGGCGTAGATGGTGTCGCCGTGCCGCACCGGGGCGGGGAACTTCACCTCGGTAAAGCCCAGGTTCGCCACGATGGTGCCCTGGGTCAGCTGGGCCACTGAGAGCCCTACCAGGGTGGAGAGCGTCCACATCGAGTTGACGAGCCGCGCGTGGAAGGGCGGCTGGTCACCGCTCTCGTACGCATCGAGGTGGAGGGGCTGGGTGTTCATCGTCAGGGTGGTGAACACCACGTTGTCGGTCTCTGTGGCGGTGCGCCCGGGGCGGTGCTCGTATACGACACCGACCTCGAACTCCTCGAACCACAGACCCCGCTGGCGGATTCGCTTCTCACTCATCACTTGGTCTCGTTCATTCCACCGGCAGGCCGAGGCCGCGGGCGATCAGCATGCGCTGCACCTCGGAGGTGCCCTCGCCGATTTCGAGGATCTTCGCGTCGCGGTAGAACCGCGCCACCGGGTACTCCTCCATGAACCCGTAACCGCCGAAGATCTGCGTGGCGATACGCGTCGCGGTGACCGCCGACTCGCTGGCGTAGAGCTTCGCCACCGACGCGGCGCGCTTGAACTCGGCCACGCTCGGGCCGCCCGGCCGGTCCATGGCGTCCTTCATGGCTGCGGCCTTGTAGGTGAGCAGGCGGGCGGCCTGCACCATCGTTTCCAGGTCGGCGATCTGGAAGGCCACGCCCTGCTTGCGCCCGATCGCTCCGCCCATCGTCTGACGCTCCTGGGCGTAGCGCAGGCACTCGTCCAGGCACGCCTGGGTCAGGCCCACGGCGAGGGCCGCGATCGCGACCCGGCCGTCGTCGAGGGTGGCGAGGAACTGCGCGTAGCCCCGTCCCCGCTCGCCGAGCAGGTGGGACGCGGGTACCCGGCAGTCGGTGAAGGTGAGCGGGTGGGTGTCGGAGATGTGCCAGCCGAGTTTGTCGTATGCCGGCTCGACGATGAATCCGGGTGTGCCGGACGGCACGATGATCGCCGAGATCTCGGCCTTGCCGTCGGGGCGCTTGCCGGTTCGGGCCGTCACCGTCACCACCGAAGTGATGGACGAGCCGGAATTGGTGATGAACTGCTTCGCGCCGTCGACCACCCACTCCTCGCCGTCGAACTCGGCGCGGGTACGGGTCGCGCCCGCGTCCGATCCGGCACCCGGCTCGGTGAGGCCGAAGCCGGCCAGGCGGCGGCCGGCGACCAGGTCGGGCAGCCAGGTCTGCTTCTGCTCCTCGTTGCCGTAGGTGAGGATCGGGTTGATTCCCAGCCCGACCGCGGCCTCCAGCGTGATCCCCATGGCCTGGTCGACGCGGCCGATTTCCTCGATCGCCACGCACAGCGAGGTGAAGTCGCCGCCGCTTCCGCCGTACTCCTCGGGGGCGGTGAGGCCCATCAACCCGAGTTCGCCCATCTGCTGCACCACGTCGACGGGGAAGTGGTGGTCCTTGTCCCAGTGGGCGACGTGCGGTGCGATCTCCTTCTCCGCGAAGTCACGTACGACCTTGCGGAAGTCCTCGTGTTCGACGCTCAGCGCGAAAGCGCTCATAGTTGACTACTCCTGGCTGAATTGAGCGTGCAGAGTCTCTGACCGGGGCGCGAGGGCCTCAGCTTTGTCCGCGGGTGGATTCCTTCTCGGCGCTCCGGGCCTGTTCCTCGCCGGGGCCGCGGTCGAAGCGCTCGCTCAGCTCTCGCAGGCGAGCGCGGTACGCCTCGACGTTGCGGAGCTTGACCTCCTCGAACCCGCGGACCATGTCGGGGAGCGAGGCGATCTCCACGGCCAAGGCGTGTTTGGCGGGAGTGAGACCGGTGAGCAGGTGGGCGACGCGCTCGGTGTAGTCCTCGAGCAGGGCCCGCTCGACCCTTCGCACATGTGCGCGACCGAACGGGTCGAAAGCGGTTCCCCGTAGCCGGCGCATTCCGTAGAGGGCGGTGAAGCCAGGACGGAACCAACCACCGAGCCGGATCTTGCGCTGCACTCCGAGGGCCCGCAGCAGCGGGGGCTGCAGATTCCACTGAGCCCGCGCTCCGGGACCGAACCGCTCCGTCAGCTCAGCCGCGACACCCTCGTCGAGGGCGAGGCGGGCCACCTCGTACTCGTCCTTGTAGGCCATCAGCTTGAACAGGTTCCTGGCCACAGCCGTGGCCAGGTCCTCGGTCCCGGGGACGATCTCTCGTTCGCGCTCGCGGACGGCATCCACCGTCTCGGCGTAACGCCCGGCGTATCCGGCGTCCTGGTACGCCGTCAACTCACTGATGCGGCCTGCCACGAGCGTGCCGAACGCTGTGGTGTCGCCCGACGTGTCCGCGGGCCCGGACACGCGGGAGCCGCCCGTCTCGAGAGCGGCCTCCACCGCGCTGCGGTCCGCGACCCACAGCCGCCCATAACGGAACGCTTGGAGGTTGGCCTCCACCGCGACGCCGTTGATACGGATCGCTTCCTCGATGGCCGCGGCCGGCAGCGGCAGGGCGCCCAGCTGGAACCCGACCCCGATCAGGAAGATGTTGAGGTACTGGTCGTCGCCCAACAGCCCCAACACCACCTCCCGCGCGTCCAGCACCTCCGCGCCGGGACGCACCCGCGCCAGCAGCCGTTCGGTCATCGCGGCTGTGTCGGGGAAGGTCTGGCGGACGTCGGCCACCATGTGACCGGTCGCGACCGGCGCGGTGTTGAGCACCGCCACCGTCCGGTCGTGCGAGGTCACCGCCAGGTTGCTCTCGTCGGCGGCCACCAGGATGTCGCAGCCGAGGTAGAGGTCGCACTCACCGGCACCCAGCTTGTTGGTGCGCCCCTCCCCCGCGCGGTAGAAGCGGATGTCGGAGACGACGGCGCCGCCCTTCTGCGCCAGACCGGTCTGGTCCAGCGAGCGCGGCGTCCAGCCGGCGAGGAGGCCGGCGGTGGCCAGAACCTGAGAGACCGTCACCACACCGGTGCCGCCGACGCCGGTCAGTCGCACACCGAAGTCGAGACCCGTGACGGTGGGGGCCGGGTCGGGAAGGGCGGCCTCACCGCTCACCCGCAGGTCGCGCGCCGCGATGCCGGTGGCGCCCTTGGCCGACTCGACGCCGGTGATCGTCATGAAGGCCGGGCAGTCACCCTTCAGGCAGCTGTAGTCGACGTTGCAGGAAGCCTGGTGGATCTGGGTCTTACGGCCGAACTCGGTCTGCACCGGCTGGACCGAGAGGCAGTTGGACTTGTGCCCGCAGTCGCCGCAGCCCTCACAGATGCGCTCGTTGATGAACACCCGGGTCGTGGGCTTGTCCAGCTTGCCGCGCTTCCACTTGCGCCGCTTCTCGGTGGCGCACTCCTGGTCGTGGACCAGCACGGTGACGCCGGGGATCTCGGCCAGCAACCGCTGCGCCTCCTCCATCCGACCGCGGTCCCACACCGTCACGTCGTGCGGCAGCCGCATGCCACGGGTCCGGCGTACGTCGTCGGAGGTGACGATGATCCGGGCCACTTTCTCGGCACGCAGAACGTCGACGATCTGGCGGAGGTTCATGGCACCGACCGCGCTCTGGCCGCCGGTCATCGCCACGGCGGAGTTGTAGAGCAGCTTGTAGGTGATGTTCACCCCGGCCGCCACGGCAGCCCTGATCGCCAGCGAGCCGGAGTGGTCGAAAGTGCCGTCGCCCAGGTTCTGCAGGTAGTGCTCGCGCCGGGTGTACGGCGCCATGCCGATCCACTGCAGGCCCTCGCCACCCATCTGGGAGAGGCCGGTGACCGCGCCGACCTGGTCCTCGTCCATGAGCAGGACCATGGCGTGACAGCCGATGCCACCGCCGACCAGCGAACCGTCGGGCACCTTGGTGGAGCTGTTGTGCGGGCACCCGGAGCAGAAGTAGGGGGCACGCTTGGGAAGGCTGACCAGGGGGAGCTGCGTACGGCCCTCGATCCGCTCGGGGCGCTGCCGCTCCACCGGGACGCCCCGGGCACCGAGCTCGCGGGCGAGCGGGCGCATGAGGGCGTCGGCATCGAGTTCACCGTAGGACGGGATCAGCTCCCTGCCCTGCTCGTCCTCCTTCCCGGAAATCCGTGGAGCACCGACGAGGCCGTAGAGGGCTTCGCGCACGGCGGTCTCGATGAAGGAGCGCTTCTCCTCGACGACGATGATGTGGTCGAGGCCATCGGCGAACTCGGCGATCGTCTCGGCGTCCAGAGGGTAGGGCATCGAGATCTTGAGGAGCCGGATCCCGGCCCCGGTGAGGCGTGCATCGGTCAGGCCCAGTCGGTACAGCGCGGCGCGGAGCTCGCGGTAGGTGCGGCCGGAGGCCACGATCCCGATGACGTCGTCGTCCCCGCTCAGTTCGATGCGGTTGAGCTGGTTGAGCCGGCAGTACTCCCGAGCCAGCCGCAGCCGGGTGGTCATCAGGTCCCGCTCCAGCGGACCGAGGGTGGGCTGGAGGAGGCGGGCGGTCGGCTGATGGCGGCCCGAGCCCGGGGGAAGGACCGGCGCCGCACGCTCGACTCCGAGATCGACCAGCGAGGAGCCGTCGGCGACAGCGGTGACGATCTTCAGCCCCACCCAGAGACCGGTGGCGCGCGAGAGCTCCACCGCGTGGAGGCCGAGGTCCAGCACCTCCTGGGAGTCGGCCGGGTTGAGGAACGGGATGGCCAGGTCCATCAACGCGAGCTCCGAGGAGCAGGGCACGCTCGACGACTTCGCGGCCGGATCGTCGCCCACCAGCACCAGGGCGCCGCCTGCCGGATGGGCACCCATGAGGTTGCCGTGCCGCAGAGCGTCGGTGGCTCGGTCCAGGCCGGGGGCCTTGCCGTACCAGACGCCGAGAACGCCGTCGCGCGTGGCGCCGTCGAGGGTGTTGACCAGCTGGCTGCCCTGCACCGCGGTGGCCGCGGCCTCCTCGTTCAACCCGGGCACGTGCCGCACGTCGTTGGCCTCGAGCAGGGTCCGCAGCCGTCCCAGCTCCAGGTCGTAACCGGCCAGCGGTGACCCCTCATAGCCGGAGACGAAGGTGGCCACGTCCTTTCCGGCGGCGAGATCGCGCCGGTGCTGGTCGATCGGCAGCCGCGCCAGCGCCTGGATCCCGGTGAGCTGAACGCGACCTGCCGTAGCCTGGTACCGCTGGCGGGGGTCGACCGGCACACCGTCGCGATCGACCGGCACACCGTCGTGCTCACCGTCGTGACGACGGAAGTCGGCACTGGCGATGGTCGTCATCTGGCCTCCTGTTCATGCTCGGGGAGCGCAGAGTGCGCTGGGGCACAGATGGACCAGCATGGGCTGGTGGCCTGGCCCAAGCGTCAAAAACTGATCCGTTGGACCAGAACATCCGAACCTTTGGTGGGCCACGTGATCCATCGGCACACGTCGGTGATGCGTCCGGCCCTTCTGGCTACCTTCGCGACGGCCGCTAGGGCCCCCAGATCGAGAACTCGCAGGATGTCGGGCTGCAGGACGACGGCGATGCCGTCGCCGCCGGCGGTCACCGTCCACGCGGGCGATTCGCACCGCGCCTGGCGGAAACGACGCGTCAGTCGAGCGCTGCCGGAAAGGCGAGTCGGCCGGCGCCCGACGGATGCGGTGGCGCCGGCCGATGAGGCGGTGTGGGTGCGAGAGCCCTTGCCGTGGCTGCTCGCGCAGCACGCCTGCCGCAGCGTGCAGGTCTTCAACGCGGCTCGTTCGGGCAGGGGCCGATAATACGGCGCAGACCGGGATGTCACGCATGAGCGTGCGGACGCACGACCGGCCGGCCCGGTGGAGGATCACCAGATGTCTGGAGGGCTCGGTCTTGGGTGCCTGGGCAGTTCTGGGTGGCCGGGGTGTGTGGTCGCGCTCCGGCATCCCCGGTGACGCCCGTGCGTGGTCAATCGGTTGCCGGCCCGGATGCCTTCGTCTCGTTCGCCGCCAGATCTTGAGCGGCCAGGGACAGCAGCGATGTGATGCGGCTCGGCAGCCGCTCGCTGAGTGCGATCTCGGTACGGCAGCGCACCACCCCGGGCAGTTGCAGGAACCGCTGGATGATCTCCTCGACGTGCTCCGTGTCCCTGGCGGCGACACGGCACAACACGTCACCTTCCCCGGCCGTCGAGTGCGCCTCCAACACCTCGTCGACGAGCACCAGTGCTCGGGTCACCCGTGCGAGCTGACCCTGGGCCAGATGAAGATGGACGAATGCCAGGATGGGAAAGCCGAGCTGCGCCGGTGAGATCCGCGGCGCATAGTCCGTGATCACGCCGAGCCGCTCCAGGCGACTCATCCGCGTGTGCACCGTCCCCCGGGCGATGCCGAGTGTACGAGCGAACTCGCGCATCCCGGCACGGGGCCGAGCGAGGAGTTCTCGAAGGATGGAGACGTCCAGAGAGTCGATGGCGACCACGACGACCTCGCAAATATCTCGGTGAGGAAGGGCTCCCTCAATTCGCCGCCGAGCGGGCTGCCGACCGCATCACCCGGTGCCGCCGTACAACGCCCGCGCGGAGACATCGGAACCGTGCGGGCGGCTGCACACGTACGCGCCCCGTAGCCAACGCGACGCCCCACTGGAGGGGGGTCGAATGCGCTGACATCACATCCTGGTCTCCTGGCTGGACACACGGCTACGCCATGACCGCCAGCTGCGTGCCGATGGTAAGGCAAAATCGCGAAGACCTGAACACCTGGACGTGAGGCAGTCAGCCTGGTGGGCCGGTTGCACAAGCAGGCCCTGGTCTGCCCGGAACTCAATGTTCGTGAGGGGGCGGCACAGCTCACGGAGTCCTGCGCGGCGACGATCCGGACTGACCGATGGGCCCTGGACAACGTCGTTAACGGTGGTTAACGTCAGATGCCGGTTAACGCTTATTAACATCGTAGGTCCACCGGGCCGTCAAGGGCATCGGCGTCGGGCCTGTCGCACAGGTCCCTGTCAACTTCCCCGTCTGTAGGAGAGCCGGCGTGAGCTTGAGGATCGTTGTCACTGTGAAGTACGTGCCCGACGCCACTGGCGACCGGCACTTCGCCGATGACCTGACCGTC